>NZ_JAEQCE010000219.1:505-1289 GCF_020738665.1 Microcoleus sp. PH2017_08_TRC_O_A | reverse complement strand
ACTGTAGTTTAGACTAAAAAATGAGCCCAGCTAAAAGTAGTCACCTTTGAATCTCCGGCAAGCTGTTACTCAAAAACTCAAGAGGTATCAGATTAAATAACTAATCTTGAAGACTTTTTACGTCGAGAAACCCGTTTTTTGACAGTGGGATATCGCGGTGCTATCGTCCGTACCCTTCCTTTTTCCCAGCCGGGGGATTTTCCCCTATGTTTAGGCAATTTTGTGGGAGTACCAATGTCAACTAAAAGCGAAAACATTGATTGAGCAACACGTCCAGGGGTAAAATTAATGGTAGCAGATTGCCTGCAGTAAGACATTCTCAACGAGTTCTCAGATTAGGCAATGTCCAATGCAATCGTTGCTTGGCAAACCGATACCAATGATCCACTCCAAAACGTCGTAAATATTTGAACCAGACTGTTTCCAAAGGTAGAGTCCGTTCTCCCACCCAAACCAGCCACAAGGGTGGAAACGGCTGACCGTTTGACATGGGCTTCATTCTTTCCACCAGGATTAAATTGACTTTTTGTCCAGGGGCGCGATAAAAATGCAAGTCAAGCCATTGTTTGACTCGGACTTTTCCCAAATCTGGATGTTCGTCAATTTCAATCTCTGTATCAGCTTCGAGCCATGTAGTTGGGTCGCCCAGTCTCATTTTTTGCCCGTGTTTGGGTGGTCTACCGCGACCACTATAGGCTGGTGGTGCTGACCATAAGCAGGCATTTTTTCGGACTCTCATTAAACAATCAGCAGGGATGTCCGCTTCTGTTAGCGCCAGTACCCA
>NZ_JAEQCE010000219.1:0-499 GCF_020738665.1 Microcoleus sp. PH2017_08_TRC_O_A | reverse complement strand
GCTTCAGGTATCCACGCAATCGTACTGTATCCCTGACCCACAATTACACCCCTTTGATATTCATGGGTTCTATCTTGTAACGTTTTGGCATCTCGTCTGCCCCATGCAGTGTGGTCGATTGCTACTAATATATGTTCCGTTGGGGCTGCTTCTTTCTGTAATTGCTCCAGATAGAGCAGCATCAGTTTTTTTCGGTCTGGTCTACAGTCTTGTAAGGCTTCATAGACGCGCTTGCCATTGACGAAGAGAATAATGGATTTAGTGAAAATTCTGCTAAACACGACGCATTTTTTGTTGTCATCACTGCATCCATCAGCTCGAATGTCGCATCTTTCGCTTTCACTAATAAATCGTATGCTGCTTGACGAAAGTCCTTTAATCGTTCACTGTTCATTTAAGGAGTGGATAGGTTTTCTTTTTCACCCTCATTCTCTCCTAGCGCGGTGGCTCTAGTTCTTCTTTTGCCACCGTTCTCATCTTTGGTTAGTCTAAACTACAG
>NZ_JAEQCE010000039.1:0-60692 GCF_020738665.1 Microcoleus sp. PH2017_08_TRC_O_A | reverse complement strand
TGTACCACTAGCTTCAGGTACACTGGATGTTGGTTTATCACTCAAGTTAGAAACAATTTTCATGAATCTATTTGTTCTTCTTGCATCTCCCAATTGAGTATTTTCTAATTCTTCCCTTACCCATTGATTGATCATTTTAATCTCATTCCTGGGCGAGCGCCCGATTGTTTAACAGCACAGATGTTGATTTTTGTCAAATTTATTGTTAAGAAAGATGTTTATAAAGCATAGCTTTTTAAGGGGGGTTAGGGGGGATCTGTCTTAAGTGAACAGTATTGGGTTATATAAGAAGATAGAGATGAATACAGGACGATGCAATCGGATTTGATATTATTTGTTAGTTGGCAGTTGTTAGTTCCCACCAATGCCCAATGCTCAATGCTCAATGCCCAATGCCCTGTTTGGCCAATGCCCTGTTTGGCCAATTCCTAATTCCCAATTACATCAAAATTGGGGAAGATTCCGGCTTGCTGGCGTGACAAATACGATTTTTGCCTTCGGTTTTGGCTTGATAAAGGGCGCTGTCAGCGCTGCGAATTAGGATGTCGGGAGATTGCTGGGCAGAAGGAATCGCTGTGGCAATTCCGCAACTGACGGTAACGTAGGAGCCGATCGACGATCGCGCGTGGGGCAGTTGCAAGCTGGCAATGCGATCGCAAATTTTCCGGGCGACAATGTTTGCCCCTTCGGCGCTGGTGTTGGGCAGCACTATGGCAAATTCTTCGCCGCCGTAGCGGGCAGGCAAATCCCCAGCCCGCTTGGTACAAGAGGCGATCGCCTTAGCAACTTGGCGCAAACAATCGTCGCCGCCGAGGTGCCCGTAAAAGTCGTTATAAAGTTTAAAAAAGTCGATGTCAAACATAATTAAAGACACTGGCAGTTCCTCTCTTGCCAATCTGCGCCACTCTAACATCAAAACGCGATCGAACTGGCGGCGGTTGGCAATGCCCGTCAGTCCGTCAGTAGTGGCCAGTTCCTGCAATTTTTGATTGGCTATTGCTAGCTGGCGGTAAAGTTGAGATTGTTCGATCGCGATCGCCACTTGATTCGCCAAGTGCTGTAAAAAATCTATTTCCCACTGCTGCCATTCCCTCGTCTCGCTGCAATTGTATGCTGTCAGCATTCCCCACAAATTATTGCGATTTTCTCTCTCTAAATCCGGCGCACTTTTTCCCTGTGCCTGCGGTTTGCCAACAGCCGGCAGCGAGAGATAATTTTCGGCTGCATATTGATTTTTTTCTGCATCCCAAATACTACCTTCTAGTCTTTGGTTTGCCGTTTCCCAGTCGCCCGATTGCCAAATTGGCACGCTTAAAACTGCTGCAATTTCACAATCTGCCAGCAATTCTTTGCAACTGCCAGACAATGCGGCCGCGTTCACATCTGCTATTGCTTGTACCGACTGGGATTCGAGCAAGAAAAAGCATGAAACTGCCAAAGCAGCATTAATATTTTGGTTTTCAATATAACCGTCTGGCAAACCGTCACCTGCGACGATCGCACCTTTTTGCTCTTCCCCGTCAAATTGAGACGCCCAATCCTGACAGCGATAAATTAAAACCCGGTCTGTTTTGAGAAATTGGCGCACTTCTGCTACGGTACTTTGAAGAATGCTTGCCGCGTCTATTGACGATCGAATATGTTCGATCATTTGTCCCAACAGCCGCTCTCGGATCGCCTGCTGTCGCAATTGTTCTTCGACTTGTTGGCGTTCGATCGCGTAATGGATTGCTCGCACCAGCAGAGTTCTCTGAAATCTTCCCTTTACCAAACAATCTTGAGCGCCCGATCGCAATACCGACAGCGCCGTATTCTCATCATTGCTATCCGTCAGCACCACAACTGGCACTGTGGGCGATCGGGCTTTCAAAACGGCGAGATCCTCGCTTCCCCCCAAGCCGTCTGACACTGACAAGTCTAATAGTACGGCGTCAAACTTTTCTGCTTCCAGACACGCCAGTCCCCTCTCCAGAGATGTAACAGTTTGGAGGCGAAACACAGCCTCGCTGAATGACCCTAAAAGATCTTCGATCAGCGTTGCATCTGCGAGGTCATCCTCAACCAACAAAATTTTCAGACATTGGTTACGTGTTAACACAACTATAGCGTTTGGAGCGGGTTTAAGGAAACTTTCTTGTTTTGAGAGCGATACTGGCGATCGGCACTAAACAACAATAATATCTTCTAGCGGCGGGTTGAACCCGGATTTTTTCTAGCCGGCAGTGGAGCCCTGCTCTCACCCACCCTCCCCATCAGCCAGTTCATTTGTACATACCTACTGATTTGCGTTTGCGATCGAGCCAATATGTCGGTCTATCAAATTCAGTTTACACTCAAACTATCGATCTAGCCATCAATTAAAGCTTACAGATCCGCAGGCGGGAGCGAAACGATTTCAAACCAATACTGGCATAAAGTCTTCATTACTTCCACCAATCCTTGAAAAGTGACTGGTTTAGATATGAAAGAATTCGCACCCAAGCGGTAGCAAAGCAAGATATCTCCGCTGCGGTGCGACGTTGTGAGAATCACCACCGGAATTTGTTGAAACTGGGGGTCAGATCTGATCGAAGTTAGTGCTTCTCGCCCGTCAAGCCTCGGCATATTCAGATCCAAAAGTATCAGGTCTGGTCGATGCCAATTGCTGCCACCAGCATATTGACGGCGACGGTACAAATAGTCTAGCACTTGTTCTCCATTTTCCACAAATTCGCTTCTGATTGGTAATCGAACTTCTCGCAGTGCTTCCTCCACCAAAAAGCGCGTGTCCTCGTCATCGTTTGCTATTAAAATAGTAAATTTTTTCTTTTCATTTTTCTTTGGATAATTCACGGCTTGGCCTCACGACTAATTGATTTTGTGAGGTAGCGGGACTTGAAGCGGTTTGCGATCGCCTGCAAAGCATCTGTTGCCACGACGATCTGGCAAATCTGGCCCATAACACTGAATTTGTGTTGCAGCAATTGGCGGTTTTGCATAATTCGCAAATGTTTGTCACTAATCTTTGTTTCACTTGGCAGTCTCTGGGAGAACCGGCAAACGGCAAAGACATCAGAAATGCTTGTCCGGAAATTCCTACTAAAACTACTGTATCCCAAAGCCAGGTGCTCTGGATACAGTTGAAACAAACTGACAAGTCTGGCGCACACCGCTGATTTTTAAGTTGTATAGGGAGCGAGCTAATATCTTTATACTGAATGATTTTTAGCTTGATGTCATCAGTGAATATGCTAAAATTTATGAGTATTTGTATAAAAAAATGATAAATATATTTAGAGTTTAAGCAAATGACTGCTCACCGATCCAAGCAGAATGCTGATTTCAATGTGTAACAGGAACAGAAAAATAAAAAGTCGAGCCTCGACCAGGTGATGATTCTACCCAAAGCCGGCCGCCATGCCGATCGACAATTCTCTGACAAATCGCTAAACCGATACCTGTTCCCGAATACTCTTTTTGGGTGTGCAAGCGCTGAAAAATCTGAAAAATTCGTGGATGGTGCTGTTCGGGAATGCCAATACCGTTGTCCTGCACCGCAAACACCCAGTTATCCCCCTGAAGCGAAGCGCCCACCTGTACCACCGGCGCCTCGCTGCTACGGTATTTAATGGCATTGCCAATTAAATTTTGAAACAGTTGCAACAGTTGAAAACAGTCACCTCTTACCATTGGCAAATCGCCCCTAGTTACAGTAGCTTGATGCTTGCGGATTGCCAACTGCAAATTAGCGCAAGCATCCTCAAAAACCTGATTGCAATTTATCAGCTCAAAAGGTTTTTGACTGCGACCGACTCGCGAATACTCCAGCAAGTCATCAATCAGCGCCTGCATCCGCACGCAAGAATTAACAATATTGCCGACAAATTTATTCCCCTGGGCATCAAGTTGGTTTTGATAACGCCGTTCTAATAGTTGAGCGTAGCCTGCAATCGTGCCCAAAGGTGCTTGCAAATCGTGAGAAGCCACGTAGGCAAACTGTTCTAATTCGGCATTAGAACGAGTCAGTTCTTCAGCATAACGGGTTTGAGTTTCTAAACTTGCTTGCAGCAATTCTTGTACCAGCTTGCGCTCGGAAACATCCTCGATCGCACAAATCAAATATTGCGCGGTTCCCTCAGCATCGCGCATTACCGAAACAGTAACATTCGCCCAGCGCACTTCCCGATCTTTGCAGATCAAACGCTTTTCCCGAGAAAAAGTTTGAATTTCCCCGCATAACAGCAACCGCACGTATTCTCTGCCAGCTTCGATGTCATCAGGGTGAGTAATTGCCTGCCAATCAAGCTGCAACAATTCCGATTCTGCATAGCGGACAATTTGGCAAAAGCCGGGATTTACTCGCAAAAATTCACCTGAAAGTGTAGTTTTAGCGATGCCCACTGCTGCTTGCTCAAATATCGCGCGGAAACGTTCTTCACTTTCTCGCAGGGCAATTTCTCCTCGTTTGCGATCGGTGATATTGCGAAATGTGACTGCCAGACCGTCGTTTAATTTGACCGCGACAATGTGCAGCCAAGCACTTGTCTCTGAATTGTGTTCGTAATAAAATTCTTGGTCTAAAATTTCTCCGGTTTCTACGACAGAAACGTACAAATCAAATAACCCATTATTGCGAATTTCGGGAATTTCTGCCAACAAATGATTGCCAACTATCGCATTTAATGGCCGACCAGAAATATTGTTGGCAGCAGGGTTGACTAACAGCCACAGGAAATCTACAATCTTTCCCTGACTGTTGCGGACGGCAGAATAAGCCACCACACCGTCTAAGGAACTATTTAAGACGCTAGCAAGCAGCGACTGCGACTGTTGCAGTTCAGTGTTTTGCTCTTTTAGTTGCTGTTGCAGTTTTTGCAAGCAGACTTGCTTGTCGATGCGCGCTAAAACTTCTTCTACTTGAAATGGCTTGAGAATATAGTCGGCGCCGCCCACTCGAAAAGCTTGTAATTTATCATTAATCTCATCTAATACACTTAAAAAAATTACCGGAATTTGTTCAGTTTCCGGTGTAGCTTTCAGTCTCCGACAAACTTCATAACCGTTCATTTCCGGCATTCTGATGTCGAGCAAAATTAAATCGGGGCAATGGGCGATCGCAGCCTTCAACGCCAGTTTACCGCAAATAGCTCGACAAACTTGATACCCCTGGGCAGTTAGCAGCTCGGATAAGAACCGCAGATTGCTCGGTTGGTCGTCAACCACCAATACTTTAATTTCACTATGCTCCATTTATTTTAAAATAGATTGAGTTAAATCCATTATCCTATCGAGTCGGTAATCTGCCAGCAAATCTTTTAAAGCCTCAGCTAACGTTGGATGAGTTTCCGAAATGCGATCGACAATTTGAATCGCCAGCTCTTCATCAACATCATTAACTGCGTCGTAGAGTTCCTGCACCCAACTTCGAGGCATCTGGGCGAGCAGCGGCGAGAAAAATGAATCTGGTTTTTCGCTCACAAAATAACGCCGTAAAGCCCCGACAGGGAGCGCGGGCAATTCTTGATAGATATAGCGCACTCCCAAGTAAGAAGCGATCTTATCAAAGAGCATTTGCTCTTGAAAAGGTTTCCGCACAAAATCGTCGCAACCTGCGGCAAGAATTTCGCCTTTTTTTTCCTCAAAAGTGCTAGCAGTCAGAGCAATAATTACAGTTCGACGCTCAGATGGTTTCTCTTTAGCTCTAATTTGTCTGACGGCTTCAAAACCGTCCATTACAGGCATTCGCGTATCCAGCCAAATTAAATCAGGGTGCCAACTTTCCCAAAGTTCAAGAGCTTGGAAGCCGTTTTCCGCTTCTCGGACTTCAAAACCAATTGGTTGCAGCATTTTCACCAGCAGCAGCCGATTTTCTTGATTGTCGTCAACTGCTAAAATCCGATAAATCGGTTGATCTGGTTGTAGTGCGATCGCCCGCTGCGATGTCGCCACTGTTATTTCAGATGAAGTAGCGGGAAATACTCGGATATTAAATTTAAAAATGGTTCCCTCACCTAAAACACTTTCTACCTCAATATCTCCGCCCATGATCTCTACATATTTTTTAGTGATTGTCAAACCCAATCCCGTACCGTCAGCCGCTTGTTTGCCAGCTTCTGTTTGCACGAAAGCCTCAAATAACTTGTCAATTTCTGCTGTTGCTATGCCAACTCCCGTGTCTTCAACTTCAAACAAAATAAAATAGCAATCGTCCGAAGTAGAATTAGGATAAACCTCCGATTTTGCGGGCTGGTGGTTGGCTTGCACAGCGCGCAGCCAAATACTGCCGCAGTTTGGTGTAAATTTTAGGGCATTTCCCAGCAAATTAATTAAACATACGCGCAGCTTTTTTTCATCAGTTTTGATGTATTGGGGAACATTCGGCTGCACGGAAAATCTTAGTTGCAAATTTTTGGTTTCAGCTTTGATTTGAAACATCTCTTCGAGAGTGTCGAGGAGTTGATAAAGGTCAAAGCTGCGTTCATCTAAGCCAATGATCCCGGCTTCTATTTTGGACAAGTCTAAAACATCGTTAATTAATTCCAGCAAATGTTGACCGCTGCGGTTGATAATTCGGAGATTTTCAATATTTTCGTGGCTGAGTAAAGAGTCGCGGCTCATGACTTGGGTAAAACCCAGGATGGCGTTCAGGGGAGTCCGCAATTCGTGGCTCATGTTGGCAACGAATTGACTTTTTGCTAGGGATGCAGCGGCTGCGGCTTCTTCGGCTTTTTTGCGTTCTATTATTTCTTGTTGCAGTTCGGTATTGCGATCGATCAATTGTTTTTTCAGTCTTTGGATGGTCAGTTGATGTTCGATTCTCGCTAAAACTTCTGCTACATGAAACGGTTTGGTGATAAAATCTACCCCTCCTACTTTAAAGGCGGTTACTTTGTCTAATACTTCATCTAAAGCGCTAATAAAAATAACTGGAATTTCTGATGTTTTCGGATCGAGCTTGAGCTGCGTGCAGACTTCATAGCCGTCCATTTCCGGCATTTTTATGTCGAGCAAAATCAAGTCTGGAGAACCTGAACGCGCTGCTCTGATTGCCATTTTGCCGTTGATTACGCCCCGGACTTTGTAGCCGCGATCCGACAGCGTTGCTGATAAAACTTGCAAATTTTCGGGAGTGTCGTCAACAATTAATATGTTGCCTTTATTATTTTCTGTTTTATTGGTGGTCATTGATGGTATTTTGTGTTAAATTTATAATTGCTGAAATTATGAAAACCGATTAAATCGTCATTATAGCACTCGCTCCAGCATCAACTACTTCTATATTTACAGAACTTACCTACAAAAAAACGATAAACCGGGTTTTTCAACCAAGATAGAGAGCCTTCAACAGTTGACAGTTGACCGCTTGACAGTTGACAGTTTGAGAGCGACCTCTACCTATAAAGAAGAGGATTGGAGTAATGAATAGTCTGATTTTAATTTCTCCCTCGAAGGCGGGCGGGCTTTCAACCAATTCTTTCTGGTAATACGATTTTAGATGGGGAATGAATGATTCCATCAGGGTTGGGAGTGCTGGCAAAGCAGTTGCTTTTTTTGTGTAACTGGTATAACGAGATATTTTCGTTATAAAACCCAGTTTCTTCGTCCACCTTTATACTGATTTAAATAATCATCAAAGATAGTTTAGCCGATCGCCCACGAGCAAGTTTAGCAATAGTCGATCGACCTCAACCATCAATAATCCTGAGCCCGCCCCTCTCCTCTCCCCTCTCCCTTCCCCCCTCTTCCTGATGACTGATGACTAATGACTGATGACTGATGACTAATGACTTCTTCCTTCTTCCCTCAAACATTTCTAAATTCCTCAATCAAATCAATAATCCGATCGCACCGGAAGTTATTCGCCAAATCGGCGATCGCGCTGCGGTAAGGAGCATCAACAGGAGGAATCGACAACAGCAGCCGAAAAATCTCCTCGTTATCAACCGAATCCGCCGCCTCGTACAACTCATCAACCCATTGGGGAGGCATAGCTTCAAAAAATGAAGAATTCAGCGCAACAGGCAAAGGAGCCGTCACAGTCGGCGCCGAAACGTCACCACCAGCCACAGCATCAGAACTTAGCGAAGCTTCTCGATCGTAAACATAGCGGACACCCAGATACTTAGCCATCTTTTCCAGAATGACTTGTTCCCGAAAAGGCTTCGCGACAAAATCATCGCACCCAGCAGACAAAATCACCGATCGCTCTTCATCAAAAGCACTCGCCGTCAGAGCAATAATCACCGTTGCTTGACCCTTCAAATGCGCTTTAATCTGTTTAGTAGCTTCGTAGCCATCCATCACCGGCATCCGCATATCCATCCAAATCAAATGAGGTTCCCAACTCGACCACATGGACAAAGCTTCAACGCCATTTTCAGCCTGCCGCACAGTAAAACCGAGACATGACAGCATTCTCACCAGCAACAAACGGCTTTCCAGGCGATCGTCCACAGCTAAAATGCGGTATTCCGGCTGTCCGGGTTCCAGGCCCACAACGCGACGAGTTGTTTGAGCCACCTGAATTTCCACTTCATTAGGGAGCGAAACTTTAACATCAAATCTAAAAATGCTGCCGTTACCGACGCTGCTTGTCACCGTCATTTCTCCTCCCATTAACTCAACGAACTGTTTGCTGATCGGCAAGCCTAAACCAGTTCCTTCATGAGCTTTTTTTCCGCTTTCTGTCTGAGCAAAAGGCTTAAACAAACTATCCATTTCTTGGGCAGAAATTCCCGCCCCCGTGTCTTCCACTTCAAAGAGCAAGCAGCAATTTGCGATCCTCTTCGAGGGCTGCGCTAACGGCGGAATCTCTTCGTTATTTCTATTTGACAACAGCTCATGTTTGATTCTCAAGTTGACACCACCTTCCGCCGTAAACTTGATCGCATTTCCCACCACATTAATTAATACTTGACGCAACTTACTTTCATCTGTTTCTACATATTGAGGGAGGTTGGGCGCAGCATCACAAATTAACTGCAACCCTTTTTTTTCGGCTTGCAGCTTCAGCATATCTTCAGTATTTTCTAGCATTCTGTGCAAGTCGAAGGTGCTGTTATTGAGTGTCACCAGCCCGACTTCGATTTTTGACATTTGCAGAATATTGTTGATCAGATCGAGCAAATGTTCCCCGCTGCGGCTAATAATTCCTAAATATTGCTGTTGGTCACTACCGAAGGCTGCGTCGCGCGCCAGCAGTTGAGTGAAACCGAGAATCGCGTTGAGGGGAGTTCGCAATTCGTGGCTCATATTCGATAAAAATTCACTTTTCGCCCTGTTCGCTCTGTCGGCTTCTTCTTTGGCTTTTTGCAGCGATATTTCTGCTTGTTTGCGCTCAGTAATATCGCTGGCAGTGCCTGTGGTGCCGGTGATATTTCCTGCTGCATCCAATCGCGCGATCGCCTTTGTATTGACATCTATCTGCCTGCCGTCTTTCCCTAATACTATACTTTCGTACTGAAACACAGCATCTCCCGTCAGCAAGTGCTGCTGAAGTTCTCGATTCCGGTCTATTTGTGCTGGCGCTAAGAAATCGCTAAAAGAATAGCCGAGCATTTCTTCCGGGTCATAACCGTAGATTTGTTTGACAGCTTGGTTGACAAAAGTCAGGTGTCCTTGGGCATCGCAAGACCAGATAATATCTTGGGAAGTTTCAACTAAATGACGGTATTTTTCTTCGCTTTCTGCTAATGCTATTTCCGCCAGTTTGCGGGCAGTAATGTCCATCAAAGTTGTGAAGAGTTTAGTCACTTGCCCTTGTTGGTTGACAACTACTTCTCCTCTGGATTCGATGTAGCGGATCGAGCCGCCTTCACTTGTCTGTGACGGGCAAGTATCCGCAGCAATTGTCGATTCCGGGCGCAGGATGCGATATTCCAAACTGTAGGATTTGCCGCTAGCAATAGCAGCGTCGATCGTTGTTTGCCATTTTTGGCGATCGTCCGGATGCACGTATTGTGCAAATTCACTTAGTGTTGGCGCAGCCTCGGTTGCATCGAGATCGAAAATATGAGATAATTCTTCCGACCAAGTAGTTGTATTGGCAGAAAAATCGCATTCCCAATTGCCGACGCGGGCGATTCTCTGCGCTGCGGCTAAAGATGCAGCTAGAGCCCGGAGTTTTTCTTCTGCCAATTTGCGATCGCTAATATCTTGAATCACCGAAATCACGCAGGTTTCGCCGTGAATGTCAATGATTTCAGCAGACACCAGCCCGGTTCTGAGTTCCCCAGTTTTAGTGCGCCAATCAAATTCGTAGTTACGAACAATTTTTTGTTCGTCTAACATTGCAAACAACTTGGCGCGGGCTTGTGTACTTTCCCAAAGATTCAAATCAAGCGCCGTGCGATCGATAATTTCTGCTGCCGAATAACCAATTGTCTGACAAAAAGCCTCATTGACTTCTAAATAACGACCGTCTTTAAGTCTAGTAATAGTAATTGGGTTGGGAGAAGAACGAAAAGCTTTAGCAAACTTTTCCTCAGACAAGCGCAGTTGTGCAGTCCGCTCCTCAACTAAAGTTTCCAATTCTTGATTCAGCTTTTGGAGTTGAGCATTTTGTTCCCCTAATTGCTTCTCCATAAAATAGCTGTTGACCGCTTCTTTTAAGGTCAACTTCAAATCTTCTGACTGCCAAGGCTTAGAGATGTAGCGGTACAATTTAGCATATTTAATAGTATTGGCCACAGCTTCGAGGTCTGCTTGCCCCGTCAGCATAATTTTGATAGTTTTTGGCGAAATTATGTGAATCTGCTTCAGCAATTCGTCCCCTTTGATATTGGGCATCAGGTAGTCGGAAATCACAGCCACGATTTCGCAACCCTCTTCCAGCAATTCATCTATCAACTCTAAAGCCTCTTCGCCGCCTTCCGCAGTTTCTAATAAATGTTCTTCTCCCAGGGCTTTTTTTAACTCTATCTTCAAACTTTCAAGGATGATCGGTTCGTCATCCACGCAAATAATCACAGGTTTATTGTTCATATTTTTGCTAAACCAGATTTTATAGTTTCTACTAATTCTTGACCGTCCCACGGCTTGTACAAACAGCGGTGCAAGTTTGCCTGCTCTTTCACCCGTTGTATTGCTATTTCATCAGCTTGCCCGGTCAGCATAACTTTCACAATATTGGGATATTTTTGGTGAACCCGGATCAAAAATTCATCTCCTTTAAGACCCGGCATCAACCAGTCAGATACTATGACCAAAATATCGCTTTCCTCTTCTCCTTGAATTTCCTCAATAATTTCGAGAGCTTCATCGGCATTTTCTGCTACTTCATAGAGGTAATCATCACCAAATTCTTTTTTCAGTTGAATCTTCAAACTGTTTAAGATTACAACTTCATCGTCAACACACAAAATTACTGGTTTTGGCATAAAATTTTACTCTTTTTTGATTTTAAAATTAACGGGCAGATTGAGCCAAATTTTAATTATTGGTCTCAGTGATTTCGATAGGCAAGGATACAGTAAATTTGGTTTGACCAGGCACGCTTTCTACTTGCAGTTTACCTTGGTGTTTTTTAATGATTTTATGAACGATATCCAATCCCAAGCCGCTGCCTTCTCCAGGAGGTTTAGTAGTGAAAAATGGCTCAAAAATTCTAGGCATAATCTCTGGAGGAATGCCGGGGCCGCTGTCGGTAATACTGACTGATATTGCGTTATCTTGGTGTTTGACCTCAATTTTTAACAGTCCTTTGTTGCCCATCGCTTGTAAAGCATTATGAAGCAAATTTGTCCAAACTTGATTTAGTTCATCAGGATAGCATAGCATAGAGGGTAAATCATTAACATAATTCCTGACGACTTCCACACCATGTTTGATTTGGTAGTGGTAAAGCGTTAAAACAGTATCAATCCCGTCGGTAATATTGGCGATCGCCTTGGAACCCGACTGGTCGTAACGAGAATAGCTTTTCAAGGCAAAAACAATTTTGGCTGCCCTATCTGTCGCAGTAACAATATTTTTAGTGCTTTTTTGTACCGTAGCAAATTCGTAAGCGGTTTGTAAAATATTTGGACTTGCGCTGTCTTTCAACAAAGGTAAAAAACGTTCTAAATTATTGCAAATACCAATATCTAACAAGGTACAAGCAAGGCTGTCAGCGTCGTCAATTTTTTCTGATTCTAATTGCCGCTGCAAAAGTTTTTTCAACTGACGTTTTTCTTTACTAGATAAGTTGTCTGTTTCCTTACTTGAGTTGTACAGCATGGCAAAGAAATCCTGCTGCCGTTCCGGGGATAGTTGCTTGAAAAATATCGGTAACTGGTGCAATTGTTCGGCCCAGAAGTCGGCGATGTTCTGCACCGAGGAGCGAATCGCCCCTAAAGGAGAATTGATTTCGTGGGCAACTCCGGCAATTAACTGTCCGAGGGCTGCCATTTTTTCTGATTGAATCAGCTCTTGTTGAGTGCGCTTCAGTTCTTCTAGGGTATGAGCTAATTCTACATTTTTTTTGCACAGCGCTGACTCTGCTAGTTTGCGGGCGCTGATGTTGCGGGCAACCCAAATCACTGCATCTTTTGAGAACAGAGAAATACAGGCGGAAAACCAAATTTCGCGATCGCCAACTGTTAAACTGTAGTCGAAATTGAGGGTTTGTTGCGTCTCTAACACTTGCTGAACTAGCATCCACCAATCATCGGGGTTGTCGTCGTCAAAAAAATGTTCGACCGTCAGGCTGACTAGATCGCAATCCGGCTCATAAACTGCCGCCGTATTAGTCGGCAAAACCTCTATGTTTCCATGAATATTTAGTACGAGAACGATGTCTGTCATCGCTTCAAAAACTGCACGAACTTTGGTTTCAGAAAAGTGTAATTTTTCTTCTAGCAATTTGCGATCGCTAATTTCTTGCTGTAATTCTTGGTTGCTGGCTCCTAGTTGAACCGTGCGTTCTCGAACTCGCTGCTCCAGTTCGGTGTTGAGGCGGCGGACTTCAGCTTCAGCGGTGGCGCGGTCTTGTATTTCCTTCTTTAACTGACTGTTCGTGTTAATTAATTCTAAAGTACGCAGCTTAATTTGCTCTTCTAGATTTTCATTTAATAACCGCAACTGTTCCTCTATTTCGGTTCTGCGAAGCGCTTCTTTTTGCAATTGTTCGTTCACTTTTTTTAACTCCAGGATATTTTCGGCAACTGTTTCCTGCAAAAGCTCGACATTCGCGTGCATTTCTACCGGATCTAAGGCGTGCAGCAGGCTACTTTGGGTGACAATTCCGGCTAAATATCCTCCATCGTCCACCACCACCAACCGCCGGATGTGGTGATCCTGCATGAACTGGTGAGCCTCCCACAATGTGGCTTTTGCCTGCAACGGCATCAGGGGAAAACTCATCGCGGCGGCGGCGCGAGTGCCAGCGAAATCGAGTCCGGTAGCTTGGAATTTAACAATGTCCCGTTCTGTAATTATGCCCACTGGTTTCTGATTTTTGTTGTCGCACTCATTGCAAATGACTATGCAGCTTTTGCGCTCAGTTGCCATCTGTTTTGCCACTTCTAAAACTGAGGTGTTAGTTGAGGCAATTCTTACTTCTGCGGTCATAATTTCTTCGGCGCGCCGCATTTGCAGCAAGTCGCCCGGTTTCAGGATTTGACGGATGCTTTCTCCGGTGATGGCGCCCAGCAAGTTTCCGCTGTTGTCTGTAACGGGCAAGTGACGGATTTTTGCCGATCGCAATATACTCAATATTCTGAAGATATTCCCCGCTTTATCAAGGGAAATCGCGATCGGCTTTTCAGTCATTACCTCAGCAATTATCAGCCCTGCTAGCGGTATTTCGCTCGCAGTTATTTTCACAACATCGCGCTCCGTAAAAATTCCGATCAGTTGCCGCTCAAACGCGATTAAAATGCAACTAGCCCTCGCCTGAGTCATGGCGGCGATCGCGACTTTCAAGGGTGTATCTGGAGGCAGTACCGGCGGTTTGCGGTCGATCGCCTGTTCTAAGAAGCTTTGGCTATCAAAAACTGTTATTGACATGGGCAAATCAAGGGGGAGATGCAGGTGGAACCGGCAATTAATGCCATTTTAGCTTTGAGCTTTGACAATGACTGCACCCTGACCGCGATCGAGGTCTGACATCCGTCTAAAGTTGTATGTTTGGTCGTGCCTCGGTATAATTTTGGGGAGCATCTCAATTTTGTAAAAAACATTTTTTTTCTTTGAGTGCTGTCCCCGAAGAGCGAGTTATAAAATACGCGAGCGGGGACAGCACTATAAAAGCAAAAATGAGATGCTCCCTAATTTTTATTGTAATAGAGCTAAACGGCGATCGGAATTGACACGATAAAGCTCGTTTGACCGATCGCAGATGTTACTTCTATCTTACCCGAATGTTTTTCGACAATTTTCTTAACAATATCCAGTCCCAAGCCGCTGCCTTCTCCAGCGGGTTTTGTGGTAAAGAACGGTTCAAATATGCGCGGCAAAATTTCCGGGGGAATTCCTGTGCCGTTATCCGTAACGCCCACCAACAGGATCTGATTTTCTACTCTGACATCTAATGTTAAAATTCCGCAATTGTTCATTGCTTGCAGGGCGTTGTGAATCAGATTTGTCCAAACTTGATTGAGTTCGTCTGGATAGCACAGCAATTCAGGCACTCCATCTTCATAATTCCTGACAACTTCTACTCCGTGTTTGAGTTGGTTATAATAAAGAGTTAATATAGTTTCAATTCCCTCAGTAATATTAGCAATTACCTTTTCTCCCGTAGAGTTAGAGCGAGAATATGCTTTTAAAGCAAAAACTACTTTTGCAGCTCTATCTGTAGCTGTGATAATAGTATTCGTACTTCTTTGCAAAGCAGTAAATTGATAGGCTTGCTGTAAAATATCCGAGCTAGTGGGGTCTTGCAGCAAAGGCAAAATTGATTCGATATTGTCGTAAATGCCGATATCAACTAAAGTGTCGGCTACTGTTTCTGGATTTGCCACAGAATTGTTTGATAGCTGCTGAATCAAAGCTCTTTTAAACTGGCGTTTTTCTCGGTTGGAAAAGAGCATCGTCCGCGACTGGTATTTGGGGAGCAGCGTCAATAAATCCGAGTAACCTTCTGGGGACATTTTGTGGAAAAAATCCGCGATTTCCGCCAGATTTTGATTGAAAAAATCGGCTAAATTCTCGACAGACGATCGAATCGCACCCAGGGGAGTATTGATTTCGTGAGCGACACCAGCAACTAGCTGTCCCAATGCTCCCATTTTTTCGGATTGAATGAGTTCTCGCTGCGTTGCTTGCAGGTGTTGCAGGGCTTCCGAGAGTTCTCTAGTGCGATCGGCTACTTGCATTTCCAAGGTTCTGTTGTACTCTGCTACCAGTTTCTCAGCTTGTTTGCGATCGGTGATATCGCTGAAAGCAGTAATCGCATAGACAATATTGTTTTTGTTGTCAAAAATCGGTTGCGAGTGCATTTCCAAAGGCACAATCTTCCCATCTCTGCGGAATTCTAAATTATCGGCGATCGCACTTTCGCCATTGAGAGCTCGCCAAGCCGGCAGTTGTTGTTCAGAACAGGGGCTTTCCTTTCCTGATATATAAATTTCAGAAGCTGATATCAACTCTTCACCTGTAGCTGACGGCGCCAAAATTCGATCCAGCAACCGCTGTCCAGTTTCATTGATGTAGGATACCTTACCCTGGGGATTATGTACAGTTATTCCCACAGGTAAAGCTTCTAAAAACTGCGTCAACTTGCTTTGACTTTCCCGTACTTCTGCGTAAAGTTTAGCGTTAGCAATAGAAACAGCAGCCTGCGTCGATAACAGTTGCAAAACCTCTACCCTGTCATCAGTAAAAGCACTCGTAGTGAGATTGTTCTCTAAATAAACCATCCCAATTAATTGACCTTGATTCAGCAAGGGCGCGCACAATATAGATTGAGAATTATGTCTGACAATATACGGATCGCGCGTAAATCTTCCTTTGTTAGCTGCGTCACTTTCTACAACATTTTGTTTCCTACGAGCGACATAATTAATAATGGAAACAGGCAGGCACTTTTCAGCAGGAACCGACTGCAAAACATCCACGCGATCGCCATCTAATTTTCCCGAAGCTTCTACCAAAAACTTACCTCGGCTTTCCAAAATCAAAAAACCATTTTCTGCCCCCGCATTTTGCAGCATAATTCTCATCAACTTCGCCAGCAACTTGTCCAGCACAATCTCGCTAGCGATCGCACCAAAGGCTTTCATCACTGCCGCCAAATCAAAAGTTTGGCCCGAATCGTGGCTGCTGGAAATATTAGTAACTGTAGCGCTGTCGCTGGCAATGCTAGTTGACACTGGAATTCTGATTAAAAATTGGGGATAGTGTGTTTCCAAATCCTCAACTTTAGCTTGAGCTCCCCAGTGAGTGTAACCATAGTGAGCATCAGCCAAATAAACTCGTGCAATCTTCTCTTTTCCCCAACCGATATAGAACTTAGCTGCAAGTTCGTTAGCGAGAGCTTCTTCGTTAAGATATTCGTTTTGCTTCGCCAAACCAATCGCGCGATCGTACTCCTCCATTGCCTGAAAATTATCGCCCAAAACCCGATATTTCTCAGCCTCAACCAGATGAAATTTGTGCAAGTGATTCATGGGGGCGCGTGCAGCCCATGTCTGCATTTTCTTTTGGTTTTCTCCTACTCTTTCGAGCAGCATCTCTCTCTCCAATACATCCGCCTCAGAACAAGCAGCTAGTGCAGCCAAAGAATCATAAAAATGAAACACCGGCACAGTTAAAAAACCAGTTCCTCCCATTAAACCTTGTCTAAATTTACCTGCATTTTCCAGTGCTTGGCACAAATCCCCGAATAAATAACACAGTATTAGCTTGTGCAAATAAAAGTAATGTATTCCCGTGCGATCGTTCGCTTTCGCCAGCAACGGTAGCAGATGCTCTTCTTCGCAAGCTGTCCCCGATAAATTGCAAGGATTCTCTGCTTCACCCAGCAAGTTAAGCACCGCTTGATGAAATATTTGATTGCACTGCAAGTTGATTGATTGCTTGAGTTGAGCCAGCAGGTTGCTAGATTCAGCAATTTCGACTTTTAGATTTGTAAGTTCTTGCCCTACCAAATAAGCATATTGAGATTTTTGTTTGGCACAATAAGCGACAAACTCAAAATCTCCGTTTTTGAGTGCACTTTGATAGCTTTCTCGGAACATTGGCAGGGTTTCCCTGACATGATATTTGCTGTGAGCGATACAAGCTGCTACTATATATAATATTTTCCCTTTGAGGTTTTTTGCATTGAACATTGATGCTAAGTTTAAAGCCAATTCCCCTAACTTATTTGCCGATTCAATGTCTTGAGATTCGTAGTTCATAACTACGCCCCAAGCTGCGTAGAAAAAGGCAGAAAGCGGTGAATTTTCAGGTAGTCCCCTGAAGGAAAGGATCGACCGAATAAAACTGAATTCAAAGAAAAGTAGGCATTTAGAGTTGTAAATTAGCATTGTAATGATGGACAAACCGCCAAATTGCAGCAATATGATTTTCTAATTTTTTAGAGAAGGCTAAGCTCTTTCTTACCAGTCGAGAAACTCGTTGTCGAATAGTACAGTTGAAGCGCTCGATATAGCTAGTCAAACCACTATCTTTATCTACACGGCGTGATGACGTTTGCTGGGTAATACAGAATCATAAGCACAAAACGTGGTCGGTATAAATTACTGCACATTGACGGTACACTGGTGGTATTGAATCCCATAAAGCGCTCGCCGATGCTGCGCTACGATCTCCAATATGTACACCAACAATTTCCCTAGTCTCGGCGTCCAATGCCAGCCAGACCCACTGCTGATTTCCTTTACTATCAACGAATGACCATAACTCATCCATCTGAACATTCAAGCGCTTTTTTTCCTTGGGAGTCACTTCCACTTGCTTCTTAACAGCAGCCGCTTGGCTATTAACGTATCGCTGCACTGTATCTTCTGACACTTGTAGTACCCGAGCAATTCCCGCCTGAGAAATACGTTCAAGTAGCATCCGTGACATTAATTCCTTTTGTTCTTTTGTAATAGGTTTCCATGCCGGATTTAAAACAAATTGACGATGATGCCGAGTTTTACCGTTCCGACTAACTTCTTTTGAGCCACAATTAGGGCAACAATTAATTTCTAATGTCATATCACGCTATGGCAAACACTTCTCTAATTATAGCTTGCTCCGATCCTTTCCTTCAGGGCACTACCCTGGTTTCAAACGGCAGTTGGCCCGTCAGCATTTCATAGAGAGTTGCGCCGAGAGAGTAATAGTCGGTGCGATAATCTAGGCTGCGGTTCATTCTGCCAGTTTGTTCTGGAGAGATATAGGCGAGAGTGCCTTCTAGAATATGGGGATGCTTGAGGGTGGGTTGTTCGGTTAATTTGTCGGGCGCGAAGACGCTGGCTATCCCAAAGTCAATGATTTTGAGTTGGTTGGTGCTGGGATTGAAAACTATGTTGGCAGGGTTGATATCTTTGTGTATGATGTTGGCGCTGTGAATGTCGCCCAAAATGTCGGCTATTTGAATGGCGAAGCTCAGAGATTCGGATAGAGTAAAGGGGCGAGAGTGCATCAAGCTTTTGAGAGATTCTCCTCCGAAGTCTTCGAGAACGATCGCCAAAGTGCGATCGTACTGTTCTAAGCTGTAAGCTCGGATGACTCCTGGGTGATTTAAGCTGCGGATGATGTCATATTCTTGTTTGTGACGGGCGAGTGCAGCCGGAGTGGGGTACTCTTGCTTGAGTATCTTGAAGATTACGTGCTGGCTGTCGGTCGATCGCACGCCCCGGTAAACTAGAGATCGATCGCTTTCATAGATTTTCCTGAAAATTTTGTAGCCTGGAAAGTGGAGCATAACCGCAGAATCTTAGAGAGCAGCAGCGTTTATCCTAGTGTAGCCACTGATATGTGTTAATCGCTACCACCACAAATATTCTCAGACTTGCCTGTAAGCTCTCAACCACGAGCTCGATCGATCGCAAATCCTCAATCTAAAATCCTCAATCTAAAATCTTCAATCTAAAATCTAAAATCAAATAACCCTGCCTTTGTGTGCAAGCATTCAAGGCAGGGTTATTATGGAATATTCGGAATTCTGAGCGAGTAGTCCATGGCGGGCGAGGCCGGATTCGGCTGCCAAGCGTTGCACTACTCGCCCAATCGAGTTATTTTAGAGCTACGTTCGGCCAACATCAGCACTATATAAATAGTCATTACATAACCGGCGGCTAGAATGGGAATAATTAGAGGAATATCGCGATAAATCATAATTAGAACCAAAAGTCAAGGACGAGGAGGAGGACGGGACAAGTTCAAGACCTACTACATTAATTCAGCACGCAAGACTATGCCTTGGTTCTGAAGGCTACTTTTCCATATCAGGCTTGCCGAAAAACTTAGGCGTTCCCGGTGAGTCGATTTGAGATTTTCCATTTTTCGATTTTAGATTTACTCGGCAGATAAATCTGGGAGCTTCAACTAAGATCTAAAATTTTGGGCTACCCACGACAATTGTCGTGGCTTCTACCCGTTTTTGGGCGAGGTCAATAATGATTTACTGCTTTACAGATGCTTGAACAGCGTAAAACCATCCACTTTAGCTGCTTTGAGCTACCGTGCACATCTCATGCGCTAGTCTTAACTCCTGAAAATTTTTAGCCACAAGAAACTAAAAATCTGTCCCAGAAATTTTCGCTGCGATCGACTAACAAGGCTGGCTCTACGAAACTCTTACAGGCATCTGAAAGCTACCTGCCAGCCAGGCTCAATTACAGCCTGTACTTAATGTATAGAATTGTTTAAATCCTTAATACCTATAATAACACAGCGTTTCTGGGATTTAGTTATTTTTTGGCAGTGTGCTTAACAATTCGATACAATAGGAGCAACCCCTCTGGCAGCAGGCTACTCGCCTCTGGCAGTTGGGCGAGTCCTCGCTGGCGACAGACCACAAATAACTGCCGATCGCCTAGATTTTTGTTCCCTATTGCAGAGAATTGTCTTAAAATAAAGATATGATATGTAAAATTTTGTTACTTTACGGCTTGAGTCGGCGTATCCATGATCTCTAGCACTCTCCTATTTTCCTCGGTTGAAGAAGACCTGCGACTGTTGACAGAAAACTTAAAACAGTTAGTGGGTGCCCGTCATCCCATCTTGTACGCGGCTGCAGAATACTTATTCGGCACAAAGGGAAAACGGGTGAGACCCGCAATAGTCTTGTTGATGGCCAAGGCGACGATGCCCGATCGGGAAATCACCGAAAAACACCGCCGCCTCGCGGAAATCACAGAAATGATCCACACAGCCAGTCTAGTCCACGACGACGTGGTGGACGAGTCGGATCTGCGGCGGGGAGTACCGACAGTACACAGTCGGTTTAACAACCGAGTGGCAGTATTGGCGGGAGATTTTCTGTTTGCTCAATCTTCGTGGCACTTGGCAAATCTGGACAACCTGCCAGTAGTCAAACTGCTTTCAGAAGTGATTATGGATTTAGCTGAGGGCGAAATTCAACAGGGACTAAATGGATTTGACACCAGTTTGTCGATCGAAGCGTACTTAGAAAAAAGTTATTACAAAACAGCGTCTTTAATTGCCAACAGTTCTAAAGCAGCGGGCTGTTTGAGCGAGGTTTCAGCAGAAATAGCAGACGATTTGTACAACTACGGTCGCAACATTGGTTTAGCATTCCAAATAGTAGATGATATATTGGATTTCACTGCTTCAACGGAAACTTTGGGGAAACCCGCAGGCTCGGATCTGATTAGTGGTAATTTGACAGCACCAGCACTATTTGCCCTAGAAGAAAAGCCTTATTTGGAAGTTCTAATAGAACGCGAGTTCGCCCAAGAAGGAGATCTAGAGCAGGCTCTGGCGCTGGTAGCAGATTCTCAAGGTATAGAGCGATCGCGAGAACTAGCAACAAATCACGCACAGAAAGCTGTCGAATACTTAGCTGCGCTGCCCCATTCAGAATCCCGTCAAGCCTTGATTGATTTAGCAGATTACGTTTTGAGCCGGCTGTATTAGAGGTTAAAAAGTTGCACGGTAGGGGAATTGGTAATGGGGAGTTGGTAATGGGGAATTTCCTATTACCAATTCATCAGAAATTTAATTATCGCGCTTCTTAAGGATGGCGAATTAAATAATTTACACATATTTGTGGGATGGGCCAGAAGAAGCATAAAACTTGTGGAAGTTATTTAATTTTCATTCCTAAGTGAGTTCCCGAGAGCGCAAGCAATGAAATATTACCGATTACCTATTACCGATTCCCGATTCCCGATTCCCTGACATACTTCACTGCCATTGAGAAAGGGAGAATCTCATTTTTGTAAAAAGCATTTTTTTCTTATAGTGCGAGCGTCCCCGCTCGCGTATTATACGATACGCGAGCGGGGACGCTCGCACTATCTAAATGCAAAACTGAGATGCTCCCTTGAGAAAGGCTATATTTAGGCAATATCTGGCGGTGGAGCCGATCGATACTGTTGCAAGTAAACATTGATTAAGTCTTGCACTTGTCGGCGAGGGATTTCCGTCCCGACTTCCTGATTGCCGGGATTTTCAAAAAAAACAATACTGTCGAGACCTTCAAGAGCAATCATCTGAAATAAAATGTGAGTGACAGGCAACTGTACGGGCTTGACGCTCCCGCCCCCAGCCACGGCAGCGGAGGACGCATCTTTAAGAGTGGGAAAAGCATAAATCACCTTCTTCTCCTGTCCCGGTTGCTTGAGATTGCTCAAAACCACGATCGCCCAACTTTCGTCTACCGATTGCAGGATCGAGTATTCGAGGTGTTGTAGCTGTTGGGCAATTAAAACCAGCGCCGGGGCGATCGCCTCTAAGATTTGTGGCGTCGAACCGTCAGGTGGAGCTTGCTCGATTAGTGCTTGAATCTGTAGATCTAAATCCATCAGTCAGTTAATTTGAGATTTGAGTTTAAGAATGTCAGGGTAACAGGTGCAGGTGCAAGTATGTGATACCTAGCACTGCCCCATATTAAGCTAAAATGCGAAATCTGAAGTCCCATAAATTTGATTAATAAATATGAAACATATACCCAAATATAGCCTTTTTTAGCAAAAATTCTGCATTTTTTAGACCAATTCACGCTTTACCCTTCAAGTCTAAAACTATCGTGCCTCATGCTCGATTTAATTGCTCCGGGTGTCGGTGGCTGATGCAAAATTTATACTGAGGGAATAAAAAAAACGGTTTATCCTAAAAATTATCTCGTGTTCACAACCAAAACCCCCTGGTTAAACCTGGTTGGTGGCGGATAGTACATCCGGGACACATCAAAAAAAGCAGTCGTCAGTATTTTTGTAGAACAGGAGATCGAGGACATTGCAGTTTGTCCTGTGCCGGAAATACCGGAGCAAGTAGCGGTAGAAAAAAAATCTCCATACTGCTACATAACTGTGCTAATTTCAATGTGAGCTGTAAACAATCATGCGGGAAATCTGCCAGAGCGTGGAAACCATATTTCAACTGCTGTTAGACGAACTCAAAAAGTCCACTCGCGCGTCTGAGCAGAATTGCCAAGATGTAGCAGGGCGACTCGCAGCAGAAGTCAACAGGATATGCACAGAAAGTCAGAGAATTCAAAACTCGGGAGACATAGAGGGTTCAGCCCAGAGTCTAGCTCAGCACCGCTTGCAACAATGCCTCCACTATTATAGTTTAGGCTCCGGGCCCGGGCGAGTAGAATTGCACAGTACCCTCAGCGCGATCGTCTATCGCTACATCACCCCTCCACAGGTGCAGTCTAGCTATCAGGCGCGAGTAGAACTGATCAAAGATTTCTTGCAAGGATTTTATCTGGAAGCTTTAAAGGCATTCCGGCGGGAAACCGAACTGCCACCTACCTACAGTCCTCGCACTCGCTTAGAACTAGCAGAGTACATGGCCTTTGTAGAGCGTTTTGGCAAGCGACGCATTCCTTTGCCTCGCAACCGGAGCCAGCAACTAATTATTTTGCGGGCCCAAACTTTTTCCCAGCAGCAACCCAAAGAAACCTCCGTGGATATGGAACAAGCCGCCGATGGAGGGGCTTCAGATTCCGACCAAACTTGGAACGACACGTCGGTGCACTCGGTGCGGGAAGCGATGGCAGGACAGGGTTCCTCGGCAATTCGCCCTCAAGGCGAAGAGTCAGAATCTCTGCGGCAAAATGTGATTGATGAATTAGTGGCGTATTTGAAAGAGCGCAACCAACAAGAATGCGCTGATTATTTCATATTGCGCTTGCAAGACTTGCCGACTAATGAAATAGAGTCGCTTCTAAACATAACTCCCCGTCAAAGAGACTATTTGCAGCAACGCTTTAAGTACCATTTGCTCAGGTTTGCCATGTCGCACCGCTGGGAACTGGTTCACCAGTGGCTGGAAGCAGACTTAGATAAAAATCTGGGTTTGCTGCCTTCCCAGTGGCAGATATTTGGCGACCAAATCGGGCCAGAGGGGCAGCGTTTGTTAAAGTTGAAGCAACAGGGTCTGTCGGAGTCAGCGATCGCGCAAACCCTCGGCAGCACGGTAGCCCAGGTACAGAAACGGTGGTTTAAATTACTCGAACTTGCCTGGGAATTACGAAATCGTTCAGATTCCGGAGAAGGGGCATCTAGTGATGAATAACGAAACGAACAGGGATGCAGAGGCTTTCGAGCGCCATTTCTTAGACTGGGTATTGCAGGCGCCGATCGAGAATGCCTCTAGCGAAGATGAGGAGAACTTCAATCTGCCCCCTTCTTCAGAAGAGTGGGGCAACGAAGACAATTCTGGGGTGGAATACTGGGAATGGGACGAACCAGACCCGCTGGATTATCAAGTGAGGGGGCACAGCAATGCACCCGCACAACCGCTGACTATTGGAGATATACCGACCGTGCAAGACCGTTTTCAGACCTTGTTAAAAGAAAGGCTTAGAGCCGAAATCGAATCCAACCCGCCTCTGTTCCCCTGGGAAACAGAAATTAAAAGTTACGACCACGACTACCCAGACGATGTAGCCCCCCAATGGGTTCCCCCCCTACACATCTGGACTCCCCAACTACAAAATATTAGATGGGGTCGCCTGCCAATTCCGATCGCCCAAGGGGTTTTTGCTCAACTGCTAGAACCTTGTCAGGAATTGGTAATGTTGTCACTGCGGGAAGGAGCAAAGTTAGTCCGCGCTGTAGATAGCTTGTTTCCAGACCAGTCTCAGGAACTTAACGAATTAGCTGGTATGGTACTTCTGGGTGCGACAAGAGGAATTACAGCTTCAGAAGTAGAAGATTTACCGAATTACGAAGTGGCAACTACCGATCAACAAATGCTCATGTCGCTGTTGGCCGCCCGAGAAATCATTGACTCTCTAACTTTGGATTGTCCTGTAAATCAGCCGCCGGTTTCCCGAGAATGGTTGACAGCTTTGGGTTCGCTGACTCTGCAAGCTCAATACCTGTCCAACCGCAATACAGAACCACCAAGGCCGTGTTTAAGAGTTGAATGCGAATTTCCTGGGGGAGGAAGTTTGGAACTCAAGGGAGGAGATGCCGAAGCAACTGCACATCGTCCGAATTCCGGGCATTTAAGTGTGGAGTTGTTCGATCCGCAACCGGATAAGATTTATGCCTTAGAAGTTCGATTCCAAAACTTCGAGACTAGACCTCTGATGTTTGCTATTCGTCCAGTTTTGTCAGGACAAGATAGCAACTAGAAAGTTTAGTTGACAGTTGACAGTTGATAGTTGACAGTTGACAGTTGACAGTTGACAGCTACCTCTACCTGGAATGAAGAAGATTGGAGTAATGAATACTCTAATTTTATTTTATCCCTACAAGGGAGAGGCTTTAAGCCAAGTCTTTCTGGTAAAATTAGAGTAAATAATGTATGTTTTTCCTCTAGGGTTTGACCTCACACACAAACAAATTCAATCCCCCGACCTCGCTCGTGAAAAGCAAAAAAAATTAGATTTTAGTTAAAGCCCTCTCAGATTTATCTGTGGATTCAATCTAAAATCTAAAATCTAAAATCTAAAATCGTTGGATGGGTGCACATGACAACTGATAACCTGCGAAAGATACCTGTTTTGGGTAAGCTGTGGGAGCAGATTGAGGCAATGCCTCCGCCGGTGATTGAGGATTCTTTGCTGCTGCGAATCCTGGTTCAGTTGTTGGTAATTGTGGGCATTGTGGCGACAGACGTTGCTGCTGAAGAAGCGCTGAACCTGTGGGCTGTGCCTGTTAGCATTGTGGGGGCAACTTGGAGTTGGTACCGCCGCCGCGATCGCAATGTGGCTGCTAAGTTCTGCATAGCTATTGCCATGCTGGTGGCGCTGTTGGCTTTTTTTACCCGTTTGGTAGGAGAATTGAACGATACCCGGTTAGTTTTGGCGCAACTGTTAATTAACATTCAAGTGTTACACAGCTTCGATTTGCCGCGCCGCAAAGATTTGGGCTATTCGATCGTCATCGGGTTGATTTTGTTGAGTGTAGCGGCGACTATCAGTCAAACGCTGACTTTTGGGCCGTTGCTAGTGGTGTTTTTGGCTTTAGCGCTGCCGACTTTGGTGTTGGATTATCGATCGCGCTTGGGACTTTCCAAGGCAGACGATAGCAAGCAGAAAGTAGAAAGTGCAGCCAAAAATAAGAACTGGTCACTATTTGCTGCTACTCTATCCCCCAAGTATTTTGGTTGGCTGCTAGCGATAACTCTCGGGTTGGGGCTGACTATTTTTGCGTTTTTGCCGCGCCTCCCGGGCTATCAGTTGCGGACTTTTCCTGTCAGTGCTCCCATTCAATATCAGGGGGAGTTTGACTCGCGCAGCATTTTAAATCCGGGGTATGTCAGAGGGGGAAATGAACAAGGAAGTGGCGGAGGAAGGGGGAGAAACCCAGACAAAGGGCCAGGAGAGGTGGACTCTACTTTTTATTACGGTTTCAACCAGCGCATCAATCAGAATTTGCGGGGGGAAATGAAACCCCAAGTGGTGATGCGGGTGCGATCGCAAGCGGCGGGTTTTTGGCGGGTGTTGGGCTTTGACAAGTATACTGGTCAGGGTTGGGAAATTTCTCGCAACGATCGAGCTGAAAAGGTGAATAGACCTAGGTGGTCTTTTCAATTTTATCTGAATCCTTTTCCGAATGCGCCTCGGATTCAAGAGGTGATTCAAAGTTATACTATTATTGCTCAGTTGCCGAATTTGATTCCGGCTTTGGCTAAGCCGAAGGAACTGTATTTTCCGACGATGGATGTGGCGGTGGATGCGGAGGGCGGTTTGCGATCGCCTGTGGAATTGCGGGAAGGTTTGACTTATACGGTGATTTCTAATGTACCTGTTCGCGATCGTTCCGGGTTGGGGCAAACTGGTACTAATTATCCGAAAAATATTCGCAAGTTCTATTTGGACGTGCCGCCGAAAATTGCCGCCAAGGTGCGAGAAAAAACCGAAGAAATTTTGTTGGCGAGAACAAGAGTAGCTAAGTCAGACAGGGCGATCGATTCTCCCTACGAAAAAGCTTTGTATTTAGCTCAATATTTGAAGCAAAATCCGAATTATAAACTTGTAAAAGCTTTGCCTTACTTGGAAGAAACAGAAGATTTAGTCGAAGGTTTTCTGTTTGGCTATCAAAACACGCAAGACGGTAAAAAGGTTACAGGCGGATATCCCGACCATTTTTCGACGGTACTGGCAATTATGCTTAGATCGATCGGGATTCCGGCGCGAGTGGCTGGCGGTTTCGATACGGGAGAATTCAACCCGTTTACTGGTTTGTACGTGGTGAAAAATACTGACGCTTTCTTGATGACAGAGGTATATTTTCCCAAATACGGCTGGTTTGGTTTTAATCCGATTCCCGGTTATCCGTTGATTCCGGCTTCGGTGGAAGACAACCAGACTTTTAGTGCGCTGGAATCGTTTTGGAAGTGGATCGCGGGTTGGCTACCGACGCCCCTCAGAAGCGGCTTGGATTCAGTGTTCGGTTTTGTAATTCGCTGGATAAGTTTGATTGTAGGCTGGTTTTTGGGCCAGTTTGCGAAGGGCTGGGTGGGGTTGTTTATCGGTTTGATTGGGGCGATCGCATTTGGCTTCATTGGCTGGTTAATTTGGCAACTGTGGCGCAAGTGGCGCTACCGTCGCTGGCTGGGGAAATTGCCGGCTGTGGAGGGGGTTTACCAGGAAATGTTGAAGGATTTGGCGAGCCGGGGATTTGCCAAGCAGAAAGCTCAAACGCCTTTGGAGTATGCTGAGGCGATGCGGCGCGATCGTACAGTTGATGAAGCAGAGGTGATTGAGGAGGTTTCGCAGGCTTACGTGCGCTGGAAGTATGGCGGTGAAGCGGGAAATTTGACTCAGTTGCGGGAGTTGGTGAGGAATTTGAGGCGATCGCACTTAAAGAAACTGAAAAACCGCTGGTTGTCAAAATTCACAACGCCCAACCTCAAATAAAGGTTCGTAGTGAGGACTTTAGTCCGCATCAATCAGAAGACTCAAAGGTTCGTAGTGACGAATGCAAGTCCGCATCAATCAGAAGACTCAAAGGTTCGTAGTGACGAATGCAAGTCCGCATCAATCAGAAGACTCAAAGGTTCGTAATGAGGAATGCAAGTCCGCATCAATCAGAAGACTCAAAGGTTCGTAGTGAGGAATGCAAGTCCGCATCAATCAGAGGACTCGCATTCCCAACGATCAAACCAATTGTATTAGGGTTTATAGCCCCCATTCCGCACCCAGGGAAAACCCATGAAAAATAGATATTGCGATTGCTTCGTCCCTCGCAATGACAATTGATAACTCAATACGGTTGGGTTAATGCTCTTCTCTCAGAAATGAAGAAGTTTTATCTTTCTGTGGTTGGGACTATATTCTGATGGCTATATTAAGTGCAAGTTCAGAGATAATTAATCTTACCATAATTCTAGATCGCTTATGACTTTTTCTAAATCAATCTTTTTCGTCATGTCCTTCGGCAAATAATCAAAAACTTTCTCTAAAACTTCCACAGACACATTCTCGATCAACCAATCATCACTAGAATCATTCTCCAGATTCAAAAAATACTTTAAACGTTCTTCTATCGACTCCTTATCTCCTTTATCCACTTGTCCAACTCGCTCAAACCAATTCCCTTGGGAGTCCTTAAAACAATTAGCATCAATAGTACATATCTGATGCACTAAAGCCAATGAATTGCGATCGAGACCATTTTTGCTAGTCGAGTTAATCGGATACGCTGTTGGCAAACCTTTACAGGTTTCTTGGAAAGTTAAGGGAATCACGGTAAAAGTTTGTAAGCATTCAGACTTATCTTGAAATTGGTCGATTTCCCAAAAGAGATAATGATGCTCTCCCCGCAAAACCCTACTATAATTAACTATTAGTTTACAATCAACTGTCTTGCATTCCATCTCGTCTGGTTGACTTAAATCATAAATGTGATTATGATTGTGTTGGCAACGAAGAGATACTTTCTGGGGATTCACTAAATAAATCCAACCTTGACGAGGTGTTTTTCCAGCCACATTATCACCCTAATTCATTGATTAATTTTTGTCTTTCTGTCTCTAGATTCAGCCTCACCACTTGATCTTGTTGATGGCTATCTTTAACCTCAATCATTGGCGCAGTGCTGTACACATACTTTAGCAACTTCTGGATTTTATCCTGTCCTGAACCTGCCCATTCTTTCCGAATGTTTTCTAGCATTAGTTTTAGTCCTACAGGTAATTCTAAATCATCGATATTACCTGCTTCGGCACCAAGTCGGATAAATATAGTTTCTCCCACAAATTCTTGAACAATTGTTTTGCCATTCATTTGATTTAAGGCGACTATTATGTCTTCGTTCCAAGGGCTATAGTGATAATAACGCCAATTGAGCTGCGTAAGTTGTTTGTTTGTCCATTTGACAGCATAAAGGTCGGCTAAATATAAGAATTTGATTAATTGGTTTTTTGTAATGTGGCCTTTGGTGGCGCAAACAAAATAGTTGATGAGGGTTTCTAGCATGGCTTTGATTTTTTTAGGGTGCGTCGCTATTATAAAAATTCATTAATTCCATCGATAATCTGAGCGCGATGTATCTTACGACTGTTGGGAAAGACTAAAAGATAGGGTTGTTTATTCAACTGTTGAACAACCAAGGTGCGTCGCTATGAGATTGTCGATCGCGACACACCCTACGAATGTTACGATTAAAGAAACCGGGTTTTTAGCAGAATTTACGCCTACAGCGAAGTAAACGCGTGAAAAACCCGGTTTCTGGACACCCGCGCGCAAGTCCTGAATCGTACTTTAAACGTTACATTTTACTGATGATTCTTTGCACGATTTCTACACCTGTTACCGCTTGCCAGCCAAACAGCCCCAACAGCCCCACATTTAGAACGATGTGAGTGTATCTCGCCCAATTTTGACCTTTTTGCATGAACGGAGTCAGGGAGGCTGAAATGGCAATTATGGCGGTCATTCCCAAGCCGGCGACTAAGTGCGGGGCGACAAATAGTTTGCCGTTGTTGATGTAGGTGACGGCCATTGCGCCGATCGCACCTGTTACCATCAAGCCTAGCAGCAAAGAGCCCATCTGATGGTGCTTGATATTGAATTTGCCCTTAATTAACTCTTTCTTGACATCACCTTCCGCACTTCTGGTACGGCGGATTTGAATTCCCAGATACAAAGCATAAAATGAGATTGCTAGCAATACCCACATTAAAACTGGGTGGAAGAATTGACTCCAAACTTTCACAGACTGCGGAATTTCCAGATTCATAGTGTTCTCAGGATTAGTAAACATACTTCATAAAACTTAGCATACCAGTAAGTCCGTCTCGTGCGACGGTACAAATATACGGTATGAGAGACTATTATGCCTGCCACTAAACAAGACGCTGTATTGATCCAAGCTGCCAAGACTGGCAACATTATTCACGTCCAAGCCTTACTCGCTAAGGGCGTTGACGCTAACGCCAAAGACTCTGAGGGGACGACGGCTTTGATGTTTGTCGCCCAAAAGGGCTATACGGAAATCGTGCGTATTTTACTAAACAATGACGCTAATGTCAACCTCGCAAGCAGACGTTTTGGCCTCACGGCTTTGATGTTGGCTGCGGCTAACAAACAGGCTGATGTTATGCGGCTGTTGTTGGCTGCGGGTGCTGATGTTGATGCTAAAAATGATGATGGAAGTACGGCTTTGATGGCGGCTTCTCTCAAAGGTGATATCAATGTTGTCCGGCTGTTACTTGATGCTAAGGCTGATGTGAATGTCCGAGATAAAGATGGAGATTCGGCTCTGAAAATAGCTGCTTTGTCGGGACACGAAGCTGTTGTTCAAGCTTTGGCTGATGCGGGTGCTGTTGCTGATAATTCTATGCTATTTTCAGCTATTAGTCAAGGTAGCGCTAAAATTGTCCGAATTTTGCTCGATCGCGCTGCGGATGTTAATCTTAAAAATCAGAGGAGCAAAACTCCTTTGATGCTGGCTGCTACGGCGGACAATTTGGCGGTAGTCGAGACGCTGCTAGCCGCTGGTGCTGATTTGGAAATTCCCGACAAAGAGGGCGAAACTGCTTTAACTTTGGCTGCGGATTGCGGTAATGTTGATGCGGTGCGAGTTTTGCTGGCTGCGGGTGCTAATGCGAATGTCAAAAGTGGAGATGGCGGGACGGCTTTGATGGCGGCGGCTGCTGGGGGAAATTTGCCGATCGCACATATCTTACTAGATGCTGGCGCGGATCTCAACGCGAAGGACAGAGATGACGAAACTGCGTTGAATTTTGCCGTGGTTGAAGGCTGTCAAGATGTGGTGGAATTGCTGTTAAACCGAGGTGCTTATGTCGGTTCGAGAAATCGGTTGGGCGATACGCCTTTGCTGGTGGCGGCTGTTCACGGTCACAGTGCGATCGTATCCGCTTTGCTGCAAAAAGTAAACTCAAATCGTCCAGATTTCCTGAATGCTAAAAACTTTGGCGAGACAGCTTTGACTCTAGCTGCGTTTCACGGACATACTGAAACGGTGAAAGCCTTGCTTGACGGCGGTGCAGATCCGAATATCCCGGCGGATTTGGGGAAAACTGCTTTAATGAAGGCGTGCGATCGCGGTTATATGGCGATCGTCAAAATATTAGTCGAAAAAGGTGCAGATGTCAACTTGCTCGATGAATCCGGCGCAACCGCTGTGATGTGGGCCGCCCATCGCGGTTATGCTGATGCTGTAGAGATTTTAATCGCTGCTGGTGCAGAGTTAAATCACAAAAATCCGGGAAATTATACAGCTTTAATGTTAGCTGAATTTAAAGGTTATTCCACTGTCGTGAAATTGCTCAAAAATGCCGGAGCTCAGGAGTAAATATCGCATCGTGGGAGATGAAGACGGCGGTTGAAACCGCGTCTATACAAACCAACCAGACGGCGGTTGAAACCGCGTCTATACAAACCAAGTCCGCCTCCGCGGACTGAAGAAAATGCTGTGTCAAGAAAAAACGTAATGTTAACCATCCATTCTTCAACCCGCGGAGGCGGGTTTTGTTTTTGTAGACGCGGTTTCAACCGCCGTTTTATCTTAACCCGCAAATCTTGTCTCAATCGGCTTTACGCACCCAGCCATTAATAGTAAACCTACTATCAGCAAAAGCTTTAGAGGGACAGCTAACTCGCAAAACTTCGTGCATATAGCGACTCAGAAAAAATACAATACTATTATTCCGAGGTTCAACCGTTCTGAATGTCTCATCTGCAACATAAAAATTGTTCTCGACTTTGCTGTCGTAAATCAGCAATTCCCCGCCGGAAAAAGCCTTAGGTTCTCGGTTGAAATAATAAACGTAAGTAAAAAATCTGCTGGCGGTATCTGGTGAACCGCTATCGTTGTGAAGTTTGTAAAAGTTGTTGTCATTGTGCATAGTTAACTGAGCTTCTATGTCACCCAGCGGAAATGCTGGGATATTTAATTTACGCAGCACATCGGGGAGAATTGCTTTAATGCGATTCACCATCAGTGTAGAAAATTCCGGGAAGGAGTGGAGCACCATTGAGCGACGGTAATCTTCGGCATTTGTTGAGGTACTGGTAGTTACAAATTCTGACTCTTTGGCTAAAACATATTTGATTAGTTTGTTCTTTTCTGCGGTTGTCAAAAAGTTATCTATTTGGGCGTAGCGAGATATTAAATCGTCATTTACGGGTGCAGGGGCGGGAATTTCTGCGGGAATTTCTGGGGGAATTTCTGGGATAATTTCTAGGGGGATTGCTGGCTGCTGCGGTTGCGGTTGCTGCAAGAAAATTGGGGGTTCGGTGACTAATCCGACGAGATGTTCGGCGGGAAACGAAAGGCTGGAACGCCCGTCGTCTATGGGGATTTGGAATAAGGTGGAAAAACCTACTGTCTGTTGCTGGCGATCGACTAATGCTTTGACAAGGTTGTGCAATAATGGTGTGTCGGATTTGAGCGTAATAGTGCACTGATGTCCGCCGGTAAGCAGGATTTTAACTTTTACGTCTTGGGGTTTAATTTGCTGTTCACTGTAAGTCATAATTTTTTTAAGGACGCAACTGGGAACTCGTTAGGACATAATAGTGTTGATTGGTGTCACAGTCTTCTCGATCCCCCCTAGCCCCCCTTAAGAAGGGGGGGACAAGAGTATCAAAGTCTCCCGTCTTAGTAAGGATAAGAGTATTCTCAAAGTCCCCCTTCTTAAGGGGGATTTAGGGGGATCTAGACTCGGATACCAACGAGAGATACAAAGAATTTTAGACTTAAGTTGACACCGGCGAACACTATTGTATCCCTATCATAGGCTACACAATTAAGAATTGCTAGGTATTATTCCTAATGCAAGAAGTGGCGGATATCAGTGAAAACCATGGTGATTCCGAGTTGGTTGGCGGCTGCGATCGAATCTTTATCGCGCATACTTCCTCCCGGTTGGACGATCGCAATTATCCCCGCCTCAGCCGCCGTTTTTACGGAATCGTCGAAGGGGAAGAAGCCATCGCTAGCCAAAATCGCTCCTTTACTCTTCTCTCCCGCTTGTTCCAACGCTAGTTTAACCGATCCGACGCGGTTCATTTGTCCGGCGCCGACACCGATTGTAGTGCGATCGCGCGTCACAACGATCGCATTTGATTTAACGTGTTTCGCTACTTTCCAAGCAAACAGCAATTCTTCCCACTCTCCCGCCGTCGGTTGCTTCTCGGTAACGGCGCGCCATTTGCTAGTTTCTTCTACTACATTATCCGATTCTTGCACCAGCAAACCGCCTGCAATTACTTTCACAGTTTGCGCTGGCCCTCGATTCAAATCCGGCAAAATCAATACTCGAACTTTCGCCTTTTTCTTGATAATTTCTTCCGCTTCCGGTTCGCACCCCGGGGCGACAATACATTCTAAAAATGTCTTAGTTAGCGCCGTTGCAGTAGCAGCATCAATCGGGCGATTCAGGGCAACAATTCCGCCAAAAGCTGAGACTGAATCCGTGTCAAAAGCTTTTTGATACGCTTCCGAAATAGTCGAGCCCAAGGCTGTACCGCAAGGATTTGTATGCTTCAAAATCGCGGCGGCGGGAGTCTCGGGAAATTCTACAATTAGCCGCCTTGCTGCTTCTAAATCTACTAAATTATTGTAGCTCAATTCTTTGCCTTGCAGGATGGTGCTAGTTGTCCAGCCTGTCGGTGCATTTCCGCTTTGATACCAGGTGGCGGCTTGGTGGGGGTTTTCGCCGTAGCGGAGTGTTTGCAGCTCTGTTCCCGATACGCTAAACTCCTGTGGTAGCTTCGATTCTGGCTCGGATTGGCTGCTGAGATAATTTGCGATCGCGCGATCGTAATTTGCTGTATGCTGAAATGTTTCTAACGCACATTTTTGCCGAAACTCTAAGGATGCTTCCGCGCCGTTTTGCCGAAGTTCTCCTAAATAAGTATTGTACTGTTCTGGATTGCACAAAACTGTCAAATGAGCGTGATTTTTAGCTGAAGCCCTCAGCATCGCCGGCCCGCCGATATCTATATTCTCAATTGCGTCTGCTAGAGTAACTCCAGGTTTGGCAATAGTCTGTTCAAATGGATACAAATTGACTACAACTAGATCGATCGCCCGAATTTGATTTTCCGTTAAATCCGCGAGGTCTTGTGCTACATCGCGGCGTGCTAAAATACCTCCGTGGATGCGCGGGTGAAGTGTTTTGACTCGCCCGCCCAAAATTTCGGGAGAACCAGTATATTCCGCAACTTTCGTGACAGGGATTCCTGCTTCTTTGAGGGCGCTTGCTGTCCCGCCGCTGCTAATTATGTCAAATTCAAATTCTTCTACTAGACTGCGCGCTAAGTCGATTAGCCCGGTTTTATTGGATACGCTCAGAAGTGCTAGACGTGCCATTGGTTTGAAATTGCGATCGCAAAAATAGACAGGTTACATTGTATATCAAATCTGTCCGCAGGTAGATATTTTGCTAATTGGTAATTGTGATTATTTCCTGAGAGTTAAAGCATGAGCCTGCTTGTGAGCCAGCGAACTTACTTCAAAATCATATAATAATTTATACTTGGCAATTGCTTCTAAATATTTAGAATAGGGGGAGTCGATAGTGTTATTTTGTCCCCTAGGAGGCTGATTGAAGCCATTTCTCGCCTTAATGGTTAGTTTGCCAACTACGTAAATCCCGATGTTGTTGAAATTACTTACTCAAGTGGAATAGATCATTCCATGGAGATAAATATTAAATTTCAAAAATATTTTAGGATGAATCATAAAGGTAATGTGTTAGCATCGAAGGGAAATTGTTTTCTGCCTAGATTAAAATAAAAATTTCGCGATCGCAACACCTTAATAAAAAAATGGTAGGTTTAAATATGTTTTTTCATGAAGCTGATTCAGAAAATAAGGTCAGTAATATTAGAAGTACCCACAAAACACTTTCTAAAAATATGAACAATAGAATGGACTGTCAAGAGTTACCCCAAAAAATAGCCGATGATTGCATAGAAGCCAATTTTGGACAATCTGACAGTATTAGTATTTGCGAAATGCAAAATATGCAAGAAGCAATTGAACAGTTAGAACACGATTTAAAAGCTAGTGAATCTCGGTTTCGGAATGCGATCGCCAAAAATGCCGACGGTATCGCAATCGTCAACAAGCAAGGGATTGTCTGCTTTGCCAACCCGTCAGCAGAAGCGCTCTTTAACTGCAAAGCAGAGCAACTTTTAGGCCAAGCATTTTTTGGCAATTTGGTAGTAGAAGGTTCAGCTTGCGACATTGAGATGGACACGGATATTATTCCCCAAGTTGGAGAAACAGAAGCAGCAGGAATGCGCGTCGTGCAAACAGAAGTTGAAGCTATTCGCCAGCACAAAGCAAATGCTGTAGTAGAAATGCGGGTGGTGGAAACAGAATGGGAGGGAGAAATGGCTTATTTAGCCACGTTGCGGGACGTTACCGATCGCAAGCGCGCAGAAGAAATGCTTTGGTTGTACGATCGGGCTATGGCTGCTACCAGCACCGGAGTTACCATTGCTGACGCCACCGATCCAGAACATCCAATTATTTATTGCAATCCCGCCTTTGAAAGCATGACAGGCTATCGACGGGAAGAAATTATCGGGAAAAACTCGCGATTTTTGCAAGGAAGCGATACCGATTCCGAGGCACTAGAAATAATCCGCCAAGCCTTGACAACCGAAAGCGAATGTCAGGTAATATTAAAGAATTACCGCAAAGACGGAACAATTTTCTGGAATTCTTTCTCAATCTCTCCAGTGCGCGACAAAAAAGGCAAATTAACTCATTTCATCGGCGTACAGAGAGACATCACAGATCGCAAACAAGCCGAAGAATCCTTGCGAAATTCCGAAGCACAAAGCAGAGAACAATCAGCACAACTAGCAGCAGCACTTGACGAACTAAAAAATACTCATTCCCAATTAGTTCAAAGCGAAAAAATGTCCAGTTTGGGATTGCTAATTGCCGGAGTCGCTCACGAAATCAACAACCCCGTCAGCTTCATTCACGGAAATCTCGCTTACCTCAAAGATTATATCCAAGACTTATTTCACCTCCTAGAACTTTACCAACAAAATTATCCCAATCCAGTCGCTGAGATTCAGCAAGAAACAGCAGAAAACGATCTCGACTTTTTAGCTGAAGATTTACCCAAAATCATGTCTTCAATGAGCGTAGGCGTCGATCGCATTTGCCAGATTGTGCAGTCGCTGCGGAACTTTTCGCGGCACGACGATTCACAAATGAAACCAGTTAACCTCCACGAAGGTATTGACAGCACGCTGTTAATTCTCAATCACCGCTTGAAAGGAAACGGCGAAATGCCGCCAATTCAAATTGTCAAAGAATACGGAAATTTGCCGCTTGTAGAGTGTTTTGCCGGGCCGATAAATCAAGTTTTTATGAATATTCTCAGCAATGCGATCGATGCTTTAGACGATCCGAACATTAGGGAAGATTTTCAAGAAATGCCGGAAAATTTCCGCCAGATTAGAATTTGTACCGAAGTTATCGGCAATGTTGTAGAAATCAAAATTTCTGACACCGGGCCGGGAATAACTGAGGAAGTCAAGCAGCGCATATTCGATACATTTTTTACTACCAAACCCGTTGGGAAAGGCACGGGAATGGGTTTGTCAATTAGCTATCAAATTATTGTAGAAAGACATCAAGGAGAATTATATTGTACTTCGGAATTGGGCAAAGGCACGGAATTTATTATCAAAATGCCGATCGCACATTAGTGTGGTTAGCCATAATAAAAATTGTTTGTAGATGCAGCAGACGGCGGTTGAAACCGCGCCTACACAGGCAAAACCCGCCTCCGCGGGTTGAAGAGAAGAGTAGTCGATGAAAATTATTTTACCCTTTTCCGTCGGCGTCCGGCGGACTACCCTTCGGGAAGGCTAACAGGTTTTTATAGGCGCGGTTTCAACCGCCGTCTGCATCTGGGTAATTGCTCTCTTCAACCCGCGGAGGCGGGTTTTGTTTGTGTAGGCGCGGTTTTAACCGCCGTCTGCATCTGGGTAATTGCTCTCTTCAACCCGCCTCCGCGGACATCGCTTGTGTCGCCGCGGTTTCAACCGCCGTCTGCATCTGGGGATTTAAAAAACCTCCGCACCCTCCAACTTCTTCATAGTTTCAACCTTAGCCCTCGCCGCTTCCCCGCAAGTCTTCGGAGTCGGAAACATCTTTCCAGGATTCGCCAAACCTTTCGGATTAAAGACGTGACGCACCCACTGCATCGTCTCCAAATCTACCTCCGAAAACATATCCGGCATAAAACACTTCTTATCAGCACCAATCCCGTGTTCCCCCGAAAGACTGCCGCCAACTTTCACGCACAGCCTGAGAATTTCCCCGCCCAATTCTTCCACCTTTTCCAGCGCACCTTTTACCGAATTATCGTACAGAATCAGCGGGTGCAAATTCCCATCTCCCGCATGAAATACATTCGCAATTCGGTAGCCGTATTTCTCGCTCAAACCCTCAATTTCTTTCAAAACATAAGCCATTTGCGTGCGCGGAATTACCCCATCTTGCACGTAATAATCAGGACTGAGATGACCCGCCGCCGCAAAAGCAGCTTTCCGCCCTTTCCAAATTTTCATCCGCGTTTCCGGATCGTGAGCCGTGGTGATATTTCGCGCTCCATTCTGCTTGCAAATATCAGAAATTCGCTGTTTATTTGTAGCAACTTCCACTTCTAAACCGTCGATTTCTACGAGCAGAATTGCTGCCGCATCGCGCGGATAACAACCAGTTGCTACGACATCTTCCACAGCATTAATGCTGATATTGTCCATGATTTCCATGCCGCCGGGAATAATCCCAGCACTGATAATATCGGAAACCGATTCGCCCGCTGCTTCTATGCTAGGAAAATCTGCCAACAGAACGCAAATAGATTCCGGCGCTTTCAGGATTCGCAAAGTAACTTCTGTGGCGATGCCTAAAGTGCCTTCGGAACCGACAAATACACCAGTTAAATCGTAACCTGGCATTTCGGGAATTTCGCCGCCGACATCGACAATTGAACCGTCGGGAATTACCAATTTCAATCCTAAAACGTGATTGGTTGTCACGCCATATTTGAGGCAGTGTACGCCACCAGAATTTTCGGCAACGTTGCCGCCAATCGAACAAATAATTTGACTGGAAGGATCGGGCGCGTAGTAAAAACCTGCGCCGCTAACTGCTTGCGTTACCCAGTTATTAATTACTCCCGGTTGTACGACTACTTGCTGATTTTCTAAGTCAACTTTCAGGATTTTTCGCATCAGGGCTGTGACAATCAGCACGCAGTTTTCTACAGGTAAAGCGCCGCCGGAAAGCCCGGTTCCTGCGCCTCTAGCTACCCAGGGAATGGAATTGCGATCGCAGATTTTGACCACATTTGCCACTTCCTCGGTAGTTCGCGGCAATACCACCAGGGCGGGGCGCTGGCGGTAGCTAGCAAGTCCATCGCACTCGTAGACAATCAATTCTTCACGGCGCTGCACTACGCCGTTTTTGCCGACTACAGCCTCAAATTCTTTAATAACGGGTTTCCAGTTGCGATCGGTTGCTACGGCTATCATTAGTAACTTATTTTTAAGGGTTGCAATACTGACACTGACCGGGATCGGCAGTCTCTCGACCGTCGGGAAACAGTTCTTCTTTAGTATAACCGCAGTTTTTGCATTGATAAATAGTCGATCGCACTAGCTGAGTCGGAAAATAGCAAAGTCCGCAGGGCAACCCCATTTTCCTCTGGGAAATCTCAAATCCCGGCCAACCGCACTCCGGGCACAATTGCTTAAATTTTTTAACTAAATCGAGAGTTGCATTTTCGATGTTTTTCATCCGAGTGGGATTGTACATCGCCCGCATATCTGTTTCGACGTGAACTTTGCCAGTTGAGGATTTTGTTAAGCCTGCTGTCACCGCATCAAAAAGTTGTTTTTCTGTCACAATGCCCTTAACAATTTCACCCTTACCGAGTGCAGCATCGCCAACTACAACAACCAGTCCGTGTTCGGGAAATCCAACTTTTTGGGCAAAATCCTCGGCTTCTTCTATACTTGCAACTAACTGGTGACTGTAATTAGTTTCCAATGACAAAGATTCGCCGACAAGTTCGATATTGTTAGCTCTATCTAATAAAATTACAATTTCTCTGTTGGCTGGCAGATACGGCATCATTGGGTGAGGGCCAAAAGTACCTTCGCTCGCAAATGCTAGAGTTTCGCCCGCAACTTCTAAAGCTTTTTCTGCTTTCTGGCGAGCCGCTTCTATTTGAGTACCTAAACGCTTAACTTCTCTAGTGAACGTGCCGAATGCGTCAGTATCAAAATTCGCAGGTACGCTAATTATAACGCCTAATTCTCGTTCCAAAATGGGAGCCATCACCCGTTCTTTTTGGTGCATAGTAGCAAGAACTGCGGTGCGATATCTCAATAATTGAAGTAGATTCATAGACTCAGAGGACAGAGACATATTGCAGCATTATTTCATAACAGAGGACTCACATACACCCTGCGACCTAAATTATCAATTCAGCACTCAATTATCAATCTTATACCATCTCAACTGTTGCTACAACATAATTTTTGAGTTGGTTTGCTCAATTTGCGATGGCATAGGTGCGTCGCAATGAGACGATCGATTTTATACTAGGGATTTTTAATTGCGAGGCACCCTACCGCTAAAATTATTCAATCTTCAATCTTCAATCTCAAATCTCAAATCTCAAATCGTGTTAATTGCCGCCAGTAACTCCCCCAGCCTGACCTCTGAGTACAAAAATTACTCCCGTCATAATTAGCCCCACGCCTACCAACCGCAGCGGTGGCAAAGGCTCGCCAAATACAATTTTGCCACCCAAAACAGTAAACAAGTAACTAATTGACAGTAAAGGCGAGACTATGCTAATGTTGGCGCGAGACAAAACTACGATAAAGCCGATCGAAGAAACTGCATACAAACACAGGCCTCCAACTATCAAAGGCTGAGTTGCCATTGCGATAACTTTTTCAACTAAATTAGCAGCGCCAATCGGCCCTAATATTTTCGCTCCTGCTTTCAGACTAAATTGACCCACAACACTGCACAAAATAGCAGCGAGCAAAACTAGAAAAACGCTTCTACTCATAAGTTAAGTAACCTAGTATTACAGCAAAAATTGCCATCCCCAAAAACCGGAAAAACTTTACTTAAGTTTTGTTGAGTTTTCTTCACCACTAATAATTTAAGCATAGATACTGGAACAGTAAGTATTGTCGATCGCCAGTAACGCCTGGAACAAACATATGGCAGAACAGACCAACACCAGCGAGGAATACAGTCTCGAACTCTCGATACTCATGCCCTGCCTCAACGAGGCAGAAACTTTAGAAATCTGTATCGAGAAGGCACAGAAGTCCCTGCGCGAACTTAATATTGCCGGCGAGGTCATCATAGCAGACAACGGCAGCACTGACGGTTCTCAAGATATCGCCACCCGATTGGGGGCCCGAGTCGTACCCGTAGCAGCCAAAGGCTACGGCAGCGCCCTAATGGGAGGCATCGTAGCCGCGCGCGGAGTTTATATTATCATGGGCGACGCTGACGACAGCTACGACTTTTCGCACCTCGGCGCCTTTGTCGAAAAATTGCGGGGAGGCTGCGATTTAGTCATGGGAAACCGCTTTCAAGGGGGCATCAAACCAGGGGCCATGCCGCCGCTGCACAAATATTTAGGAAATCCGGTGCTGACATGGGTTGGGCGGTTATTCTTTTCAAGTCCCGCCGGCGACTTTCACTGCGGGCTCAGAGGTTTCAGGAGAGACTCAATTTTGAAACTCGACTTGCAAACAACCGGTATGGAATTTGCCAGCGAAATGGTCGTCAAAGCCTCGCTGTACAAGTTGGCAATCACTGAAGTCCCAACCGTACTCTCTCCCGACGGCCGCAGCCGCCCGCCACACCTGCGAACTTGGCGAGATGGCTGGCGGCACCTCCGATTTTTGCTGCTGTACAGTCCCCGGTGGCTGTTTCTGTATCCCGGTACGGGGCTGATGATGTTGGGTTTAATAGTTGGCATTTGGCTGTTGCCCGGTACTCAAAAAATCGGGAGCATCAGCTTTGATGTACATACGCTATTGTATGCTGCGATCGCAATTATCGTCGGTTTTCAAGCCGTAACATTCGCTTTCTTCACCAAAATTTTCGCCATCAGCGAGAAACTGTTGCCGCAAGACCCCAAACTCAACAAAATATTTCGCTATGTCACCCTAGAGACAGGATTGATCGTGGGAATCACGCTAATATTAATCGGAATAATTGGCTCGTTCTTGTCATTAACTATCTGGAGCAAAACAGATTTCGGTTCTCTAGACTCCTCTAAAACTCTCCGTTTAGTTATTCCCTCCCTCACGTGCCTGACAGTAGGTTTGCAGATGGTTCTGTCTAGCTTTTTTCTCAGCGTTCTGAGCTTAAAACGTAGGTAAAATAATTCAACCTCAAATCTTATTACAATTGTCAGCAAAGATAATTTGAACCAGCCCAAAAACAGATACAGGCTGTCGGCGCATGGAGTGGATATCCCCAGACTTTAGACCAAATTTCAAGCTACCCAATTCATCTGTGGAGTAAATCTAAAATCTAAAATTTAAAATTCAGAATCGACAGACTTGTCCAAATGCTGCGTTAAAGCGGTCAGGAACAATCAGACTTCACCCATCTAATCTGTACATCGAAAACCTCAAATCCTATGACAGTAACTGAAAACAATTCCAGCGAGTATATCGGCCCCAAGCTAGGTGGTTTCGCCACTAAACTATCTTGGTACGCCCGCCAAAAAATGTTTGATTTGCTCCTGGGATTAGCCAATCCCAGCGACGACACAACCGTCCTGGATGTAGGAGTAACTTCCGACCGTCGCGAAGATTGCAATTTCTTTGAAAAACTCTATCCATACCCCCATAAAATAACCGCAGTCGGCATGGAAGATGCTGCCTTTTTAGAAGAAGAATATCCCGGTTTAACATACGTCCGTTCCGACGGGTTGACTTTACCATTTCCCGACAAAAGTTTTGATTTAGTCGTGAGTTTTGCCGTAATCGAACACGTCGGCAATAGGACTCAGCAAAAAGCTTTTGTTCGGGAACTTTGCCGAGTCGGCAAAACTTGTTGCATCACCACTCCCAACCGCTGGTATCCCGTAGAATTCCACACTGCTGTTCCCCTAATTCATTGGTTTCCCCCTTCTTGGTTTCGAGCTTTGTTGAGATTGCTCGGCAAAAACTTCTTTGCCAAAGAGGAGAATCTCAACCTATTATCCGAGAAAGATGTGTTAAAGATGCTCCCAGCAGATGCTCAAGTTTCTACCAGACATTTTCGGCTTCTCGGTTTGATATCCAATCTGCTCTTTTATGTTAAAAATCCCCTTTGATTAGATAAGGATCGCGAATTAAATAACTTACAATTTTAATTGTTATTGTGGGATGGGCGTCCCGCCCATCCCACAAACTTGTGTAAATTATTTAATTTGCGATCCTTATTTAATTCTCATTCCTAAGACTCGGCGGTTGAAACCGCTACTACACAAACGAAGTCCGCCTCCGCGGACTAAAGAGTAAAGTTATTGTAGGGTGTGCAATGCGTACCTTACTGCTATGAGTAGCGTATCATGTAAGACTTTTTTCAGCTTGCTTTGATTCTAGCAACTGTTCAGAACTACAAACCCATAGAGATGGCTTTAGTTCCCAAATCTAACACAAAATTTTCTCCGTCTTCATAAAGTTTTTTGCGACTTTTTGCAAGTTGCCGCACGTTATCGCGAAAATCGTGAGAGAGTTTTGCTTGCAGTCGAAACCAAGATGACAATCCAGGCCCCGAAGTATCTACATCTGCGGGATGATTGAGACTCCAAGACGAATAAGCTATGTATCGAATAGATTTTGAAACTAAATAGTTTGCTAAGGCTTCAGGGCCTTTGAATACAGGCATACCGGGTGGCAAACTTGCTCCCCCCGGCCAGTCTGCTAGGAAAATTTGATTGCGTTTGAAGTCGAGGATAAAAGGTGCATCTAGTCTGGTCAAAACTGTTTCTCCCTGTGGCACAGACTCCTGTATTGCTACGTACTGCGACTTTTGCTTTGCTGTAACTAATGATGGATTTGTCAGCCCAAATTCTATATTTTTTACATAAGCTGAGTAAGTCTGTTTAGTGATAGCCCAGTTATAGCTAATTGCCAACCCCGCACAAAATACAGCAGCAATAAAAAAGTTGGCTGCTCCGTTTTTGTTTAATGCTCCAGTGTCGGTCATTGCTACCGCGATCAATATTAAAATTGCTGGGAAAAGGTGAGAAAACGAATAGCGAAAAGGGTCGGCATTTTCGGTAATTACACCTACAGCAATTGTCGCCAATCCCGCTGCAATTGTCATTGATAAAACTGCTTGGCGGTTCGAGAACGAAGGTTCTTCGGGTAAATTGCCAAACTTCCATGGTCGGATGCTCAAGCTCAAACAGCCGAGAAATATCAGTATAAAAACATAAATACCTTGGAATGCTCTCATGGCGCTTTTCGCAGTTCCTAATAACGTCGAACCTGATTTGAAGGTAATGCCGTAGGCGGAGGCGTGATAGCCTTTTCCCAAAAGAGGATACAATAGAGTGCCTGAGGATTGATACATTGAAATCATCCAAGGCAGTAGAAATACTCCCACTAATACTGTTGTCAATACCAATTCAAATAAAACTTTTTGTTTGGATTCGGAGCTAATTAAATAGCAAATATAGCTGGTGGCAAATAGAAAGACACAGGCGGGTATTAGCGATGATTTTAAAGCACAAATAGCCGCTGCAATTAAAGCTAATATACAAGCATTTGCCGCCCAATGGTTGCGTTCTATCTCTTTACTGTCAAGCGTCCTGAACAAACTTACAAATAAAGCGACTGGCAGCATGAGACTTGTAGTGTTGGCTTTGGGAAGTGGAATCAAAAGCAAGAATAAAATAGTGAAGACGATTCGTTTGGTTGAAACTTTATTTTCTTTGAAAAATCCTAGGATTAGTCCGACAGTAATTATCAGGGGCAAAGCGGGGTCGATGAGGTTGAGATTAGTGTCGGAAAGTCCGCTTAAAATCAATGCTTGGAGAAATGACTGCCCACCTAAAGATACTATTCTTCGTTCGCTAAAAGGGTCTGAACCCATCGAACCGAGTTGCAGCATTTTGTGGGGAAATACTAAGTAACCGTGGTAGTCGTCGCTAGTATTAAATCCGTCAGCATAGACCATATTTGCAAAGTTGTGTCTACCTGTATAAAGCCATCCGGCGTATTGAATTAAAATTAGTAGACTAACTATGGCAATGGCTGCTAAGATGACTTTATCTTTGCGGCATTCTTGAAATAAGTGCCAGATATTATTAATAATTAATTGTCTGTGATTTATTAAATCTACTAGACAGTAAATGAGTCCCAAACCTAAAAAAAATAGAATTGTGGTTTGGGAAATAGTCCAGGTTGCATTTAAGATGCCGCCAATTAGAACGCTAAAAGCTAGACCCCAAGCGGCTCTTTGTCCCCAGTCAATTCGCTGGTTGGGAAACAGGATGTGGTTGAGGACTTTTCCCCAACCTATGAGGGATAGTAGCAGGCAAATACCGTAGAAAAATGAGATGAGGTATGACATCATTGCTGTAGGAGTTGTATCTATTAAATAGTTAACTTTTTAGTTGATTAGTTGTCAAGTGTCGGCTATTTTTATAGGGAGGGTTTTCGATTATACAATAGAGGGTGGTTTTCGTCAATTTATTGTTGATTGTTTATATTAATTAATGGCGATAGAAAAGGCTGTTAATGGCTTGGGAATTTATTTTTTAGTGAGAGATGGGGAAGCAAAGATCGATCGCACGCTCGAACACAAAAAGATCGATCGCCCAGCAATATGTTCTTTCCTGCGATGGAGGGAAAGGTTAGCGGGGCGATCGGCATTCTACAGACATCGTGTCTGTACAGACAGCAAAAAGGCAGGCTACCGGAAATCGGCCCAGCCTTTGTACTGTCGCATTTTGTCGGGAATCTATTGCAGAAGTGCGATCGAGGGTGCATCGCAGTTCATCTCCAGGTATTCGGCTGCGATCGCGAATCCCGAAACCAAAATTCCCAAATTCTGCCTTCGGAGAGAGTCGAAGCTCAAAATTAAACAAGTGTGGCTACAGCTTATCAATGACCTAACATTAAATTTTATCAAAGATTCTGGTACGTTTCCGAATTTTTCATGTATCGTTACAATATGCTCATCTGCCATATCTAAAAAAAATTTAATGAGGTAAAAGCCATGATCGCAAGTTGCTTGATTCCGTTTACGCTCTGCTTGCTCGCTGGACTCGTGACTGCTGGGACTGACAAGAGAACGCTAGACGGGATTCCGGCTCCCATAGCTGCAATTATTGGGGTGTGTTCGTTAATTTGGTTTTTTGCGGTCTGTCCTTGGCCTGTTGAACTCGCTCTAGTGTTGGTGGTGCTGGTTTTTGGCAAAGCTTATTTGCAAGATATCTTGAAAGTCGGTTGAATTCTGAGGGCTAGCGCTCCTAGATTTGGGCTTGCGCGACGATCGATCGTTGGGTGCTTCTATTTTCTTCAAAAATTTTCGATTGTGGCGATGGTTTCCGTTGTGTTCTGCGAGCAAACCGCCACGGCCAAAGCAACCGCAGCATTGGTATTTTTATTTAGGAATGATAATTAAATAACTTACAATCTTTATTGTTATTGTGGGATGGGCGTCCCGCCCATCCCACAAACTTGTGGAAGTTATTTAATTCTCATTTCCTAGCTAGGGCTTGCAATTCAAGTCTCAGGTGGTGCCTCGATCGCAGATAATATAAGGTGCGCTTGCGGCGCACCCTAGAGATCGAGCAAGTAAAATGGCGATCTGTTAAATTGGCAAGCGATTGATATCTTTATTAGAACCAATTACTACCATCACCTCGCCGTTTTTCAAGCGTTCGTTTGGCTGGGGATTGATCTCGAACTTGTCGGCGCGACCGACTGCGAGCAAGTTCAAACCGTACCGGCGCCGGAGATCCAAATCCGCAATGGTTTTACCGTCAAATTTTTCAGGAACGAGCAACTCAACAATGCTGTGATTTGGGTCGAGGTCAAAGCGTTCTAAAATGCTGGGTTGTGTAAGAATGCGGGCTAAAGAGCAGCCCATTTCTCGTTCGGGAAAAACTACATGATCGGCGCCGACTTTTTTCAACAGTTTTAAGTGAGTTTCCGAGGAAGCTTTGGCGATGACGTGAGTTACCCCGCCTTCCTTGAGGTTGAGGGTGGTGGTAATGCTTTCGGCGAGGTAATTGCCGATCGCCACAATCACTGTTTCAAATTCAAATATACCGGCTTCCTGTAGAGCGCTAGGCTCTGTAGAATCTAACTGCAAAACGTGAGCCGAAATGCGATCGCTCAAAGCTTGAGTTACTTTTTTTTCGTCGGTGTCAACTCCCAGGACTTCGTAACCCAAGCCGTGGAGAGTCGAGCACACAGCTCTGCCGAAACGTCCCAAACCAATAACTGCAAACTGCTTGTTTTCCGCGCGCAAACTGCGGAAAAATCTTAAAGATGAAAGGTTCACGCTCATATTCAGCGCTGAAGGTCTGGATATTCAAATTTTAGCATAGACAGCGCTGCCTCCTTTTGATTTTTGAGTAAATAGTAAAAGTTGATTTGGGTTGTGATATCGTTTCCGGTTGCATCGGAATTATATATTTGAATCGTTGAGCGTGCGAGCGTCTCGCTCGCGGCCTGAATCGCGAGCGAGACGCTCGCACTACATAATTCCGATGCAACGGGATTTGATATGACCCATTGTTTAGATTATCAGAAACGAGGCAGGATTTTGCTATCCGACTAACAAACTTTCCTCAGCATACTTAAAAGTTCTGGGTTTGGGGTCGCCGAATGCGGCACTCATCAGCAGCAGCACGCCAACCCGACCTATGTACATTGTCGCAATCAAAATTAATTTGCCGATCGCCGAAATCTTGGCTGTAATCCCTGTGGAAAGGCCAACTGTACCAAAAGCTGACACGGCCTCAAACAGCACTTGGATAAATTCTAGTTCGGGATTGGTCAGTTCAATTAAAATTGCAGATGAGAAGGCGACTAACAGCGAGCCGAAGACTACGCTAATGGTTTTCAGAATCAGGGCTGCTGGGATTTGACGCTGATAGGACTGCACCTGTTCCTGACCTTCGAGAACTGCTGCGGTACAGCTAAACAATATCCTAAAAGTTGTGGTTTTGATGCCGCCGCCGGTGCTACCGGGACTGGCGCCGACAAACATCAGCGCGATGGTCAAAAATAGCGCGGCTTCGCTCATTTTTCCAATGTCAATTGTATTAAATCCTGCCGTGCGGGGCGTCACAGATTGAAACCAAGCTGCCATCACCTTTTGAGGAAAATTTAGAGGCCCGAAAGTTCCTGGGTTGTTGTATTCCAGCACTAAATATGCTAGGGTTCCTAAAATTAAAAGGACAGCAGTTGTACTGGTAACGACTTTGAAATTCAGGGAAAAAACTGTGCAGATGGGGCTTTTGTTGAAGCGATCGCGCAGCCACAGGTACATTTCCATAATTACTTGATAGCCGATGCCCCCAAATACGATCAATCCGGTGACTGTGAAGTTAATCACAGGCGAATTGACGTAGCGGATTAAATTATCTGAATAGATGCTAAATCCGGCGTTATTAAAAGAATTCACACTGTGAAAAATAGCAGACCAGAGACCGTCTTTAAATCCGTATTCTGGGACAAAAACTAACATCAGCAAAAACACTCCAGTCAATTCAAACAAAGCGGTTGTTGCTAGAATTGACTGCACGAGTTGTAATACTCCGGCTAGTCCCGATTTGTCAAGTGATTGTTGCAGGGCAATTTTGTCTTTTAAACCAAAGCGGCGGCCCAATAGCAGCAGTAAGAAAGTTGTGGCTGTCATGTAGCCTAAGCCTCCTATTTGCACCAGTAACACGAGGCACAGTTGCCCCCAAAAAGAGTAATATTTTCCGACATCTACAACCGACAACCCTGTGACGCAGACAGCGGAAGTAGAGGTAAAGAGTGCTGTGATTGGATCGCTCCAAGTTCCATCAATTGTGGAAAATGGCATCATTAGTAGTAGAGCACCTGCGGTAATGACGGCGATGAATCCTAAACAAATAGTTCGCGAGACAGTCATTCGATTTTAGATTTTAGATTTTAGATTTTAGATTGGGGATTTTGAGATTTTGAGATTTTGGGATTTGGGATTTGGGATTTGGGATTTGGGATTTGGGATTTTAGAGGGAACCCACAAATCGATTTTAGATTTTTGATTTGGGATTTTAAAGGGAACTCACAAATCGATCGCCTGGCCCGAAATCAGGATATCTCTGCGAGTGCGAGTGCCGGCTGTCGATCGCACTTTCGCCGCCAAGTTCGATGACAACAACAGGACAATCACGGTAGAATTCCTGTAACAACTTGCGATCGTGCGATGACATCAACACTTTACCAGCAAATTCAGCAACTCTACGACGCTTCTAGCGGTTTGTGGGAGCAGGTGTGGGGCGAACATATGCACCACGGTTACTACGGCCCGGATGGAAACTTAAAGAAAGAGCGCCGACAGGCTCAGATAGATTTGATCGAGGAACTGCTCTCCTGGGCCCGAGTGCCGACAGCCGGAGCGCTATCAGAACCTTACCGCATTCTGGATGTCGGTTGCGGCATTGGTGGGAGCACGTTGTATTTGACCGAAAAGTTTGGTTCGATCGCGCAAAATAATTTAAAGTCGGATGATGGGGTCGATCGCGATTTTAGTCGATCGTCGGAACCAAATCAAAAGGGCGATCGGGTGACAGCCACCGGCATTACGCTGAGTCCGGTACAGGCAAACAGAGCAAAGGAACGCGCTAAAATTGCTGGACTGGAAAGCAATGTTAACTTTTTAGTAGCAGATGCTTTAAATATGCCTTTTCCTGATGAGTCCTTCGACTTGGTTTGGTCGCTCGAAAGTGGGGAACATATGCCCGACAAAATTAAGTTTTTAGAGGAATGCTGCCGCGTGCTCAAGCCGGGAGGAACTTTGATTTTGGCAACTTGGTGTCACCGCCCGCTGGGAGAAACAGCGGGAGAATTGACTGATGCAGAGAGGAAGGAATTGGCAGAAATTTACCGAGTTTATGCTTTGCCTTATGTGATTTCTTTGCCGGAATATGAGGAGATTGTCCGCAGTTTGCCTCTGACAAGTATTCGCAGTGCTGATTGGTCAAAAGCTGTGGCTCCTTTTTGGGATGTGGTGATCGATTCTGCTTTGACTCCGAGCGCGATTTGGGGTTTGTTGACGAGCGGTTGGACGACTATTCAAGCTGCACTTGCTCTGGGGTTGATGAGTCGGGGATATGAGAGCGGATTGATTCGTTTCGGGCTGATTTGTGCTGTAAAATAAATGGAACAGTTGACAGTTGACAGTTGACAGTTGACAGTTGACAGTTGACCGAAGGAAGAAGGAAGTTCGGCAACGGATGTAACGGATGTAACGGATAGAAGGAAGAGGGAAGAAGGAAGGAAGAAGGAAGAGTTGACAGTTGACCGAAGAAATGAAGTAAAAAGGAAGAAAGAAGGAAGGAATGAAGGAAGAAGGAATGAAGAAGTTCGGTTGATGATATTTCTGGCGGCAAGTTCAATCAAGTAAGGTGGACAATTTCCATCTTACTTAATATTATTTTTTGGTGCGTTTGTAGGATTTATGAGCAACGATTCGATTGGTAAGTCTTGGATTGATGAAAATGGCTCGGCTCCGCAAAGCTGGGTGAGCGCTTTTTGGGAGTTTTCTCGGCCGCATACGATTATCGGCACTACCTTGAGTGTACTGGCTTTGTATGCGATCGCCCAAAGCACTCGATTATTTGTGAATCCTATACTTCTGCCGCTAGCTTTTGCTTGGTTGGCTTGCATTTGCGGCAATATTTATATTGTGGGATTGAACCAGTTAGAAGATGTTGAAATTGATAAGATAAATAAGCCGTATTTGCCGATCGCCTCGGGAGCGTTTTCTCGCAAAACTGGGGAGTTGATTGTAATTGCAACGGGAATTATAGCGGTTGTGACTGCTGTTTTGCAAGGCCCGTTTTTGCTGGCTACAGTTGGCGTTAGTTTGGCGATTGGGACTGCTTATTCTCTGCCACCAATTCGGTTGAAGCGGTTTCCTTTTTGGGCGGCGCTGTGCATTTTTACGGTGCGCGGGGCGATCGTCAATTTAGGGCTGTTTCTACACTTTAATTGGGTTTTGGGTTTGGGAAGGGCGAAAAGCGTTTTTACGGGCTGGAGCTTAAATAGTCTGTCTTTGGCGATTCCGGCGGAAGTTTGGGTGCTGACGGTTTTTGTGATCGTGTTTACTTTTGCGATCGCCATTTTCAAAGATATCCCTGACATGGAGGGCGACAAGCAATACAATATTACTACGTTGACGATCGAGTTGGGCAAGCAGGCTGTGTTTAATTTATCTCGCTGGGTGTTGACGGTTTGCTATTTGGGCGCGACTTTGGCGGGAGCAGTCGTGTTGTCTAATGTTAATTTAGTGTTTTTGGCGGTTGCTCATTTGGTGGCTTTGGGTTTGATGTGGTTTTGGAGTGTCAAAGTTGATTTGGACGAGCAGAAAGAAATTGCTGATTTTTATCAGTTTATTTGGAAGTTGTTTTTCTTAGAATATTTGATTTTTCCCGCAGCTTGTTTGTTGGGATGAAGGCAGTTGGCAGTTGGCAGTTGGCAGTTGGCGGTTATTGTTATAGTAAAAAACAACAAACAACAAACAACAAATAACAAACAACAAATAACAAACAACAAATAACAAACAACACAGACAACTATGGCTTCTAAGAAAAAAATCCAAAAATCTGCCGTCAAAATGCGTGGTGAAGATTCTTTGAATATAGCTTGGGAATATCATCAAGCGGGGCGTTTGTTAGAAGCTGAAAATTTGTACCGGCAAATTGTGGAAGCGCAGCCGGAGTCAGCAAATGTGTTGTGTTTGTTGGGAATTGCAGTCAGACAGCAGGGAAAAGTGGCTGAGGCGATCGACTTTTACGATCGCGCGATCGCCCAAAACCCCGATTTTGTAGAGGCACATTTAAACAAAGCCCATGTTTTGATGGATGTCGGCGCTACTCAAAGGGCGATCGCCAGTTACGAACAAGTCATCCAACTTTCACCAAATACCGCACTAGCATACAATAATTTGGGCTGGCTCAAACAGCACTTGGGCGAAATAGACTCGGCAATTTCATATTATCAAACAGCGCTCCAGCTCGACCCAAACTTGCTGGAAACTGCACACAATTTAGCAGGCTTATTAAAAGACAAAAATCAATTAAATGAGGCAGTTGCCTGTTACCTGCACGCTTTAAAAATTAATCCAAAATTGACATATTCTCTAATCGGATTGGGAAGAATTTTTCAGCAGCAAGGTAAATTGCCCGAAGCTTTCGACTGCTACCAGCAAGCTATAGCATTAGAACCTAACAATCCCGAAGCTCAAAACAATGTCGGAGCATTTTACCACGAACAAGGCAATACTAAAGCAGCAATTTCCCACTACCGACAAGCATTAAAACTTAAGCCGGACTTCGTGGATGCTATTAACAACCTCGCCCACGCTTTGGTCGATTTAGGAGAATTTCAAGAAGCTTTTGCTTGTCACCATCGAGCCTTGGAATTGCAGCCAGACAACGCCATCGCACACCTGGAATTAGCCTTGACTTTGCTATTGTTTGGAGATTTCCAGCGCGGTTTTGCTGAATATGAGTGGCGGTGGCGCACTTCGCAAGTAGAGGCGAGACAATTTCCACAGCCGCTTTGGGATGGTGCGGATTTGCAGGGGAAAACTATTTTACTCCACCTTGAGCAAGGCTTCGGCGATTCGATTCAGTTTATTCGCTACGCGCCGATGCTTCGGAGCCGAGGTGCTAAAGTTATCGTGGCTTGCTATCCAGATTTGATGCGGTTGTTTGCGACTGTTGTCGGGATTGAATATTTATCAGTTTGTTTTGAGGATTTGCCAGCATTTGACTTTCACGCACCGCTGATGAGTTTGCCGAGGATTGTGGGGACAACTCTGGAAACAATTCCCGCAAATGTTCCTTATTTAGCTCCGCCTGCTGAGTGCAGTTTTGCACTTGCTTCTGATGCAAAGTTAAAGGTGGGGATTGTTTGGGCGGGAAGTCCGCAGCGCCGTAAAGATAATCAACGTTCTTGTAGTTTAAGCGATTTTATGCAATTCTTGGATGTTCCGGGAATTGCTTTTTATAGTTTACAAAAAAACTTGTCGGAGTGCGATCGCACTTTGTTGCACCAGCATCTAGTCCCGGATTTGAGCGCGCATCTGAACGACTTTGCTGATACGGCTTCTGCTATATCTCAATTGGATTTAGTGATTACTGTCGATACTTCTGTGGCACACTTGGCTGGTGCTTTGGGTAAACCGGTTTGGGTGCTGCTGTCTTTTGCTCCTGACTGGCGCTGGCTGCTGGATCGCGAAGACAATCCTTGGTATCCAACTGCAAGGCTTTTCCGCCAAAGTCAGCCGGAAAGTTGGCAAGAATTGTTTCAGGATGTGCAGGCGGCTTTGAGTTTATTTGCGATCGCAAATTCTGCTACTTCTGCTGAGGATGCTGCCAAAAATCTACCTCTGGAAATGACAGGCGCTAGCTTGGTTGAGGAAAACAAACAAATATTTGTGACTGCGGGCGAAGCTTTAGGAAATGACTCAGCAGCCAAGCATTTGCAGGGAATTGAGATATCTGTTGTCGCAACGGGCGACGAAAATTCGGCTGTTTTAGATGATTTATTGCAACAAGCAGAACATTTAATGGAAACAGGCGATAAGCTAGAGGCGATCGCCCTTTACGAACAAATTATATCTCTCGCTCCCAATTGTTTCCAAGCGCGCATTAATTATGGTTTTCTCAAACACGAAAATGGGGAATTAGATGCAGCTATTCCCCATTACCAAGAAGCTTTAGCGCTCGCTCCCAATATTCCTCAAACAGCTTACAACTTGGCAAAGATTTTTGAGGAACAAGGTAAAGTGGAACAGGCGATCGCACATTACGAACAAGCTCTGGCTGCTGAACCGGATTTCGTGCCCGCACTGATTAATTTAGCGGTGGCGCTGCAAGAAAAGGGCGAACTGTTAAGGGCGCTCGATTTGTACCGCCGAGCGCTGGAAATTCAACCCCATAGCTGGGAAGCTTACAACAATTTGGCAACTGTTTTGCAAGAACAGGGCAATTTAGAAGAGGCGCTGGAGTATTATCACAAAGCGTTGGAATTGCTGCCGGATTTTGTGGAAGCTATCAACAATTTAGGCAGGACTTTTCTGGAAAAAGGCGCGGTTGAAGATGCGATCGCCTGCTACAGACGGGCGATTCATTTGAATCCGGATCATGCTAGCGCTCACCTGAATTTGTCCTTGGCTTTGCTGTTGGCGGGAGATTTTGCAAATGGCCTCGCCGAATACGAGTGGCGCTGGCAGATTAAAGAATTTAAAACAGGCCATTCCTGTTATTTGACGGCGCCGGGAAATACGCTTTCGGCGAGAGAATACCGGCCGCTGTGGGATGGTTCCAATTTGCAGGGAAAGACTGTTTTGCTGCACGCGGAACAAGGTTTAGGCGATTCGCTTCAGTTTATTCGCTACGTTGAGATTGTCAAAAATCGAGGCGGTAGGGTAATTGTTGATTGTTACCCGCAATTGCGCCGTTTGTTTGCCATGGTTGATGGCATTGATTTGCTGATAGTTAGAGGTGAACCGCTGCCGGAATTTGACGTGCAAGTGCCGATGTTGAGTTTACCCTATGTTCTCGGTACAAGGCTAGAAACAATTCCGGCAACTACTGCTTATTTGTCTCCCCCTGCGGATGCTGAATTTGCGCTTTTGCCCGATCGCAATTTGAAAGTTGGGATTGTCTGGGCGGGGAATCCCAAACACCGCAAAAATATGCAGCGTTCTTGCGGTTTAAGTCAGTTTCTGCCGCTTTTGGACGTTTCGGGGGTAACTTTTTACAGCTTGCAGAAGGAGGTTTTAGAGGCCGATCGCGCGCTGTTGAATGGAACGCCGATCGTCGATTTGAGCCCGCATTTTGGTGATTTGGCTGATACTGCTGCTGCGATCGCCAAACTGGATTTAGTAATTACTGTCGATACGGCTGTCGCCCATTTGGCGGGGGCTTTGGGCAAACCGGTGTGGGTTTTGCTGGCGTTTTCCCCGGATTGGCGGTGGTTGTTGGAGCGCGAAGACAGTCCTTGGTATCCCAGTGCAAGGCTGTTTCGGCAACGGGAAAGGGGAGGCTGGGAGGGTGTTTTCGCTAGGGTGGCGGAGGCTCTAGGCGCTGTTTCTGCTGGATTTGTGCCGTCGGAGGCGGCGGATGCAGAGTTGCGGTTGGGCCGAGATTTGCAACAGCAGGGCAATTTGGGCGGTGCGATCGAGTGTTACCAGCGGGCGATCGCGATCGATCCGAATTATGCAGCAGCCCACAGCAATTTAGGTGTTGTCAAACAGCAAAGCGGGCGGTTAACAGAGGCGATCGCGCATTACCGACAAGCCCTAGAAATAGACCCGAATTTGGCTGAAACTGCGAGCAATTTGGGCAGCGCGCTGGCGGAAGCAGGGGAGAATGAAGGTGCGATCGCCCAATACCAGCGGGCGCTGTCTTTGAACCCGAATTGCGCGGAAGCGCTGGTTAATTTGGGCCTGCTGCGGGAAGAGCAAGGGGATGTGGGGGAGGCTGTCAGGTTGTACGAGCAAGCGATTCAAGTCAATCCTGATTGTGCTGTGGCTTATTTGAATTTGGGCATTGCTTTGGAGGAACGAGGAGAGGAAACGGGCGCGAATTACGATCGCGCGATCGCAAATTACGAACGGGCGATCGCTCTCGAACCCAATTATGTAGACGCCTTGCACAACTTAGGATACGCCTCGATCCGACAGGGCAGAATTGCAGATGCGATCGCCTATTACGATCGCGCTATGGCGGTGCAACCAGATTTAGCCGAAACTCTGATCGGTTTGGGGAGTTCCCTGCAACAGCAAGATAAGTTAGATGAGGCTCTAGCCGTTTGCCAGCAAGCGATTCAGCAGTTACCAGCCAATGCTGAGGCTCGCTGCAATCTGGGAATTGTGCTGCACAAACAGGGCAAAATTGCAGGTGCGATCGCCTGTTACCAGCAAGCTTTGAGCCTGCAACCCGACTTTCCCGAAGCTTTGAACAATCTGGGTAAAGCTTTTGAGGAAGCCGGAAATATGGCAGAGGCGATCGATTGTTACCGTAGGGCGATCGAGTTGAAACCGGGTAATATGAATCCCCTCAACGGTTTGGGGAAAGTGTTGCACCAAGGCGGCCAATTTGCGGATGCTGTCACCTGCTACAGTCAAGCAGTTCAATTCAATGCGACTAACCCAGAATCTCACCTAAATTTAGGTTTGGCTTTGCTGCTGTCTGGAGAGTTGCAGCGCGGTTTTTCCGAGTACGAATGGCGGCTCCTAATTAAAGAAAAAGAGTTTCCGTGCCACAACTTTATTCAGCCGATTTGGGACGGCAAAGATTTGGAGGGAAAAACTATTTTGCTTTGCCCGGAACAGGGTTTGGGCGATGCAATTCAGTTTATCCGCTACGCAGATTTAGTCAAGCAAAAAGGCGGCAAGGTAATTGTTTGGTGTTTGCCGCACTTGCAGCGGTTGTTTGCCCAAGTTTCGGGAATCGATGAGTTAATAATTAATCCCGACGATGCGCCTGATTTTCAAGTTCATACGCGGTTAATGAGTTTGCCGCACATTCTGGGAACAACTTTAGATACTATACCAGCTAATGTTCCTTATTTAGCTCCACCACCCGGTTTGGAATGCGCTCTTCCGAACACTCCTAATTTGAAAGTAGGGATTGTGTGGTCTGGAAATACTCAACATTCACAAAATAAGGTACGATCGTTCCCGCTAGATTTGTTGGCAAAACTGTTAGAGATTCCCGGAGCAGATTTTTACAATTTGCAAAAGCAAATGACAGCAGACGAGCGTGCTTGGTTAGATCGAATGCCCGTCACAGATTTAAGCTCTAATTTGCACGATATGGCAGTTACTGCTGCGGTAATCTCGGCTCTGGATTTAGTCATTTCGGTAGATACTTCTGTAGCGCATTTGGCGGGTGCTTTGGGCAAACCCGTGTGGATTTTGCTGTGTTTTGTGCCGGATTGGCGGTGGATGTTGGAGCGCGAAGATAGTCCTTGGTATCCGACGGCGCGCTTGTTTCGCCAGTCAGCAGCGGGGGATTGGGAGGGAGTTTTAGATCGGGCTACTTTGGCGCTTGAAGCAAAAATTCATGAGCATCAGGAAGCTCGACAACCAATAGAAATTCAGTCTAATATTGAGTTAGCTAAGAAACAATTCGATCGCGCAAATCTGCTGAAATCCCAAGGAAGGCTTGCCGAGGCGATCGCATATTTCAAAAATGCTTTAGTTTTGCAGCCAGATTCCATCGAGTCCGCTACTAATTTAGCCGTTACGCTGCACCAAACAGGCGATTTAGCCGAAGCTGCCAACTATTATCAGCGCGCGATCGAAATTGACCCGAACTGCGCCCAAGCGCAAAATAACTTGGGTATTTTGCTGCAAGATCGGGGAAATATCGCCGAGGCTGTAATTTGCTTTCAAAAGGCGATCGCCCTAAATCCCGTTTATGTCAAAGCCCTGAACAATCTCGGCGCGACTCTCCAGCAGCAGGGCGAGATTCAAAGTGCGATCGTCTATTTTCAGCAAGCACTTTCCCTCAATGCCAATTACGTACCCGCCCTCGTAAATTTGGGCGTGGCGATGCAAGCAAAATGTCAGCCAGCGGAGGCCGGGCGGCTTTACCAGCGTGCAATTGAAGCAGAACCGAACAATTCTAAAGGACACTATCACCTGGGAAATTCATGTTTGGCTGCGGGCAAAATAGAGCAGGCAATTTCTAGCTTTGAGGTAGCAATATCTTTGCAGCCAAATTATGTAGAAGCCCTGACTAATTTAGGCAGTGCCGTGGAACTATTGGGAGACGTAAATCGGGCAATTTCATGTTACAATCAAGCTCTCGCAGTAGCTCCAGACTGTGTTAAAGCTCACTTCAATTTAGGCTTAGTCTTGCTGTTGACAGGTGACTTGCCGCGCGGCTTAGCAGAATACGAGTGGCGGTGGCACACAGATCAGGCGAAAAAATTGCCGCGGTTGAATTTTGACAAGCCAGTTTGGGACGGTTCAGATTTGAACGGACAAACTATTTTACTCCGCTGCGAACAAGGTTTGGGCGACGCAATTCAATTTGTCCGCTACGCCACAATTGTCCAGCAAAAGGGCGGCAAAGTCATTATATCTTGCTATCAAGAACTGAAGCGTTTATTTAAGCAGATTCCTGGTATCGAACAAGTGGCGGTGCGGGTGGAAGAATTGCCCGATTTTCAAGTGCAAGCACCGCTGATGAGTTTGCCGCACATTCTCGGAACAACTTTAGACAATATACCCGCCAATGTTCCTTATTTAGCGGCGCCGCCGAATTGGCAATTTTCGCTAAATTGCGATCGCAATTTCAAAGTAGGGATTGTCTGGGCGGGAAGTTCGGAACATTTGAAGGATTTTGTGCGATCGAGCGATTTCAGCTATTTCTTGAAATTCTTAGATATTCCCGGTGTCAGTTTTTACAGTCTGCAAAAAGAAGTGTCGGCGGATGACATGACTTTGTTAACTCAAACTTCTGTCATAGATTTGAGCGACAATTTGAACGATTTTGCCGATACTGCGGCGGTGATATCGCAACTAGATTTAGTTATTTGCGTCGATACCGCTGTGGCGCACTTAGCCGGTGCGTTGGGCAAACCTGTCTGGATTTTGCTCTCATTTATGCCCGATTGGCGGTGGCTGCTGACACGGGAAGACAGCCCTTGGTATCCCACTGCGCGGTTGTTTCGGCAGTCAAAACCTGGTGATTGGGATGGCGTGGGCGATCGCATAAAAGTCGCTTTACAAGAGTTAATTCCCACTCCCACTGAGGCTAAATCATCATCAAGTGCGATCGCAGAAATAGACGTACAGTTTCACATAGCAAAGGCATTACAAAAACAAGGTAACAAAGCAGCCGCAGCCGCGCGCTACCAACAAGTAATCGCCGCCTCGCCCAACCACGCCGAAGCCCACACTTATTTAGGTTATCTCAAACAGGAAAACGGACAAATAGCCGAGGCAGTTTCGCACTACCAGCAAGCACTAGCAATCAATCCCAACCAGGGCAAAACGAACTTATATTTAGGTTATGCCCTGGAATCACAAGGAAGAGTTGCGGAGGCGATCGACTGCTATACTAAAGCAATTCAACTATCTCCAGAATCTCCAGACTTGCGTTTAAGACTAGCATTTGCTTTGCTGTTGACTGGCAATTTCCAGCCTGGTTTTGCCGAGTACGAATCGCGCTGGCACACTCAAGAATTAGAACAACAATATACCAATTACCCGCTTTGGGATGGTTCAGATTTGCAGGGGAAAACAATTTTATTGCATCCAGAACAAGGTTTTGGCGATGCGATTCATTTTATCCGCTACGCACCTTTAGTCAAGCAAAAAGGCGGCAAAGTTATGGTTGCTTGTCATAAATCGCTGAAGCGTTTGTTTGAAAAAGTGGCAGGCGTAGATAATGTAGTCACAAACCCGCAGAATTTGCTAGATTTTCAAGTGCAAGCGCCGCTGCTAAGTTTGCCGCGAATTCTGGGGACGACTTTGGAAAACATACCTGCAAATATTCCTTATTTAGCTGCGCCCGATGATTGTAAAATTTCCCTAGGATCGAACAATAAACTAAAAGTAGGTATTGTGTGGGCGGGCGGGCCACTGCACCGCAAAAATCACGAGCGATCCTGTAAGTTGAGTGAGTTTTTGAAGTTTTTAGATGTTCCGGGCGCGAGTTTTTACAGCCTTCAGAAAGATTTGTCGGCGGGCGATTTAACTTTATTGAATCAACAGCAAATCCCCAATTTAAGCGAACATTGCCTCGATTTTGCCGACACCGCAGCGATTATTTCACAACTGGATTTAGTAATTTGTGTTGATACTGCGATCGCCCACTTAGCCGGTGCGTTGGGCAAACCTGTCTGGATTTTGCTCTCCTTTATGCCCGATTGGCGGTGGATGCTGACACGGGAAGACAGCCCTTGGTATCCCACTGCGCGGTTGTTTAGGCAGTCACAGGCGGGTGATTGGGATGCCGTGGGCGATCGTATAAAAGCAGCCCTAGAACAGCTAATTACCCGTTTCCAGGCTCTACCTACTAACGCATATCCAGAGGCTCAAACTGAAAATCCCCTCTCACAAACTCCGCTACAAATAATAGAAAATACTCATTCCCAGACTCTACCTGGTAATATATATCCAGAAGTTCTTCCTCAAAATATCCCCCCAGAAACCCCGCCACAAATAACAGGAATCGGCATCAGTTGGCCAGTCAGCATCACCAGCGGCTGGGGCATTTACGGCATGAATTTAACACTGCAACTGCTGCGAAATCCCGCCTGGGAAGTTGCACTTTTAGTACCGCCGTCCATCACCTCAGAATCCATCAATCCGCTGCACAAATCACTCTTGTCACCCGCAGTAGAAAAGCAGAAACAATTTCAGGAATTAGTAACAGCAAATTCCGACAAACAAATCAGTTGTAACTTTCCTGTACTTTACGCTTTGGGGAATAACTTAGCATCCTCGGGAGTTGAAAATCACCTAATCAGCCCTTGTCAAGTAGGAGTCATCTTTTTTGAAGACACCCGCATTACCGCAGCAGCCCTAGAAACAGCCAAAAAATATCGCGCCATTGTCGCCGGCTCCCACTGGAATGCCGATGTTTTGAGAAGCTGCGGCTTGACTAACGTCGCGATGGTAAATCAAGGAATTGACCCCACAATTTTCCATCCTGCACCTAAATCTAACTTATTTGGCGATCGCTTCGTCATCTTCTCCGGCGGCAAACTCGAATATCGCAAAGGGCAAGACATTGTAATCGCCGCTTTCAAACGATTTCGCGCCAAACATCCAGAAGCTTTACTACTAACAACATGGCACAACTTCTGGCCTCAGTATATGCTAGGAATCGAACAAACCGGAAATGTTGCGGGACTTCCCAATATCAACCGCGACGGAAGTTTAGGAATTTCGCAATGGTTGGCGGCTAACGGCTTACAAGTTGAATCTTTTATCGACATCGGTTTAATTCCCAATCACCTCGCCGGACAAATATTGCGAGAAGCCGACTGCGCTGTTTTCACCAATCGCTGCGAAGGCGGCACTAATTTAGTCGCAATGGAAAGTATGGCTTGCGGAATTCCTACTATTTTATCAGCAAATACCGGACATTTAGACTTAATTTATAGCAATATTTGCTATCCTTTGTCGCATCAAGGACGAGTTAAACCGACTGCTCATTTTCCTGGTGTAGAAGGTTGGGGAGAGTCTGATGTTGAGGAAGTTGTCGAGGCTTTAGAGCAAGTTTATACTAATCGCGAAGAAGCGAAACGTCGCGGTTTAGCAGCGGCGAATTTTATGCTCGATTGGACTTGGGAAAAACAAGTTAAACGCTTTTTGAATATTATTGGCGGGCTATATACATAATTCCCGTAGGGGCGGGTTCACCAACAATAATCGCCCCAAAACTAACAATTTCAAAAACCCGCCCTC
>NZ_JAEQCE010000192.1:0-2401 GCF_020738665.1 Microcoleus sp. PH2017_08_TRC_O_A | reverse complement strand
CGGAGGCAAAAACAAATTGAACCAGGGGCAAATAGTCTCGTGCGATCGCCCGAGTTGCGGACAAAGCTACCCAAATAGTCAAGGATGGGTAGCTTTGTCAATAAATTAAGTTACAGTTTCAAACCCCCACCATACTGACTACAGTGGCGCGGTTTGGCACGGGACTTATCTGACTTGGATGGAGGAAGCTAGGGTGGAAAGTTTGCGCTCTCTCGGCATCGAGTATGCAGAGTGGGTGGCGCAGGGTGTGGAATTGCCGGTGGTTGAGCTTTCACTGCGCTACCACCGCTCTGTACAAATGGGTCAATCTGTGGCAGTCAGAACCCGGATGGCTGCTACCGAGGGCGTGCGGCTGCTTTGGGATTACGAAATTCGATCGCCCGACGCTCAAGAATTATACGTGACAGCACAGGTAACTTTGGTTGGTGTCGATCGGGACAAGGGCAAGATTATCCGTCAATTGCCGCCGGCGCTGAAGGAAGCTTTGACAAGGCTTTCTGTTAAACCTTTACCCTAACTTTGGTTCATTATCCAAAATAGTTTGCCCAGACATCATAAGTAGAGTGGTTGAATTTCAGTCATTAAACAAGATTGCACTGATTCGCTCGCTCTACTTAAAATTATCTCTATTTTATTTTTGTTAGATAAACTTTTAATCTACCATTGACCTGTCAATCAAATATTTATGCCAAACTTCTACTTGTACCAATTGAAACAATCCTTGTTACAACACTATTAGTTGAGTTTGTTTACTCAACTATTGCCGCGCTTTGCGTCGCTATAGAAATCCTAAATCATTTGTGAATTTCTTACTCCCTCCCCTTAATAAGGGTAGGGTTGGGGTGGGGTAAAAAACTTTACGACTCCTGCAAAGACTGCTATAGTTTGATGTTCTGTTGTTGTTGGGAACCATACATGGCGAGACACCCTACCAATATTGTTGCATTAATTTTCCAAAATTGTATTAATTCGCTGCCCAAATATCCCAATTAATGCGCTCTACACAACAACATTGTACATTAATGTTAACATTTAACAATGTCAAACAATGTAAACAAATATAAAGTGTTTTGCCAGGTAAACACAGGCGCTAAAATTGTGATATCCTTGAACAAGATAGTGTTTTTTGAATACCCATTTTGGGAAAAACAGCAAAATAACTCAATTTATATCAATTAAATAAACAAATGGAAGCATTACTTTTATTGATAGGGTTTGCAGGCGGGGCATTAGTCTGCTGGCTTATTTTGAATAAGCGAAATTCACGCAATTTGGTGCGGATGCAGGGTTCGCAGGAGGCCATATCGAAGTTGGCGTCGCAGTTGGATGCTAGAACTTCGGAATTGCGGCAGAAAATGCAGAATGAAACTCAGCTAAATTCTGAAATGTTTGAGCTGCAAAGTCGCTTGGAAATTGTGACTCGCGAGCAAGATGTTTTAAACAATCAAGTGTCGGAATTGGAAGAATTTTTGGCAGGAATTGCTGAGGAGCGATCGCAAGTTAATGCTCTGATTGCTGATTTGCAGTTTCAGCTAGAAAATACTCAACAAGCTGAGTCTCAGTTAGCAGAAGTGGCAGAACTTCAATATCAGTTAGAATTGGCTCAGCACGAGCGATCGCAACTTAACGCCCAAATCCGGGAAATGCAAGCAGAGTTAGAGGCGGTTAATGCAGAACGTTCTCAATTTAACGCTCTGCTTTCGGAAGTTGAAAGTCAGTTGGAAACTGCTAGCCAAGGCAGATTGCAGGTACAATACCAGTTGTCAGAAATTCAAATTAAGTTCGATCGCTCAATTCAAGAGCGGGAGCAACTTCAGTCTCAACTTTCGGGATTGCAAGCTCAACTAGAGAGTTCAGAGCAAGAACGAGAAATCCTCAACTCTCAATTGGAAACCGCCCGCCAACAACCAAATCAACCGCAACCTGAAGCATTAGAGCTGGAAACGCAGTTAGAAGCAGCGAATCAGGATAAAATGCAGTTAAACTCTCAATTATCTGAGCTGCAAAGTCAATCAGAAACGGTTGTTCGAGAGCGGGAACAGTTGCTGTCTCAGTTGTCAGAATTGCAGGTTCAATTAGAAACGGCTAACAAAGAGCGATCGCACATTTACTCTCAACTCTCGGAATTGCAAAATCTCTTCGATACAGCAAATCAGAGCCAAGCTCAACTGCAATCTTCAGTATCCGAATTAGAACAGCAGTTAGAAAGTCTATACCAAGAGCGATCGCAACTGCAATCAGATTTAGAAACTGCAAACACAGAACGCTCGCACCTCTATTCTCAAGTCTTAGAATTGCAAACTCAAATCGAGAGAGCCAATCAAAATCAAAATCAACTGCAATCTCAAATATCCGACTTAGAAAATCAGTTAGAAAATGGGCGTCAAACTCGATCGCAATT
>NZ_JAEQCE010000191.1:0-2422 GCF_020738665.1 Microcoleus sp. PH2017_08_TRC_O_A | reverse complement strand
GGCTAGCCAGGGACGACCTGGATAACTGAGTGGAACATGATGGTGACGGAAGTACCCTAGAAACCGAAGTCCATCCCCCCTGGTGCTGGGGTGAAAGCATATCCCTAGGGACATGGGCAGGAAAACCCAGAACCGACTGCAAGGGATAGAAGGTAAAAGCACTGACAGCCTAAGCCAGTGACTACCAAGCAGAAGTTCTCATGAGTAAAGCGAAAGCTTGAAGGCACGCCTGAATCATCGTGATGTTGAATGGGGTAATAAGGCTGATACCCCAAGCCAAAAGGCAAGGATAAGGAGTTAGCAAATTCTTAGTTGACTAACTAGCACTCCAAAGAAACCCGGTGAATAGTGTCGCTCTAAAAGACTTGAAATGACCACTCGGAACGAAGTAACCCTCTCTCACGCTCTTAGGAGGTCGAATACCTAAGTAGGTTCCAACCACAAGCAGAAAGAGGGTGGGATTGAGTCAGAAGCGAATGCCTCACTGTAATGGTAAGGATATGCTGACAGATTCACGATGTCTTGGAATGAAGAATCTTGAGTGAGAGATTAAATGTCTAAAACGCTGAACAATCAGACGGTGGAATGGAAGGCTTTACCCTGGCGAAAGTTAGAGGTACGAGTCTTCAAGCTCCAAAAGAGAATCTTCAAAGCCTCTAGTCGTGGCGACGTTAAAGCAGTTCGGAGACTCCAGAAGACTTTGATGAGGTCTTGGTCGGGTAAGTGTCTCGCGGTAAGGAAGGTTTCGCAGGATAACCAGGGTAAGAAAACGGCAGGTGTAGATGGAATTAAAAACCTAACCCCCCATGCCCGTCTTGTCTTGGTAACTCATCTCAAAGTGACTGGGAAGTCCAAACCTACCCGCAGAGTGTGGATTGATAAGCCGGGAAAAGTCGAGAAACGACCTCTTGGTATACCCACGATGTTTGACCGTGCCTTACAAGCCCTAGTAAAACTGGCACTTGAGCCAGAATGGGAAGCTAAATTCGAGGGAAATTCCTTCGGATTTCGACCTGGACGTTCTGCCCATGATGCGATTGAGACAATCTTCAAAAATGTCAGCCTAAAAGCCAAGTATGTGCTTGACGCTGATATCTCACAATGTTTCGACTGCATAAACCATAAAGCACTGCTCCAAAAATTGAATACATTCCCGACATTACGCAAGCAAATTAAAGCTTGGTTGAAATCAGGAGTGATGGATAGCGGAGTATTCTCAAACACCAAGGAAGGTACACCGCAGGGTGGAGTCATTTCTCCACTTCTGGCAAACATAGCCTTACACGGGTTTGAGGATTTCATTACAAGCTTCTACACAATCACCAGAGGGATAGTAACGACTACCGGAAGGAAAAGTACTACTAGGGTTAAACCTACGCTAGTAAGATATGCAGATGATTTTGTGATACTCCATGAGTCTGAGGAGTTTGTAACCCTCCTGAGACAAAAAGCAGACGAATGGCTAAAAAACATGGGACTAGAATTGAAGCCAAGTAAAACGCGAATATGCCACACCTCTGAGGGGTTCAACTTCTTAGGGTTTAATGTGCGCCAGTACAAAGTAGGGGCATACAGAGCGGCAACTTTATCTAAGGGTAATCAATATTCCCCTAGTAAAGAAGTAATAAATCTAGGCTTTACAACAATCATCAAACCCACAAAGGAAGCAGTCAAGAGACATCTTGACAAGATAGGACAAGTAATAGATAAACATCATAATGCCCCTCAAGAGGCATTGATAAGCCGTCTCAATCCGATAATCAGAGGATGGTGTAACTATTATGCGTCATCTGTGAGTAAGGAAACATTTAACAAATGTGACCACCTCACCTATCAAAAGCTTCTCGCATGGGCAAAAAGCAGATGCACCAAAACTAACGCCCACGATACTGTTAGTAACTACTGGCGTACCGTAGGCAAAGACAACTGGACATTTGCCACGTCAGGCGGAACAGCCTTGGTGAAACATTCAAGTACTCCAATAGTACGCCACACCAAGGTTCAGGGTGCAAGAAGCCCGTTTGATGGAGATTTAGTCTACTGGGGTAAGCGTATGAGTAGCCACCCGGAACTGTCTTCCAGAGTAGCCACTCTCTTGAAAAGGCAGGCTGGGAAATGTGTACTCTGCGAGCTGAGTTTCAAATACGGCGATTTATGGGAAGTTGACCATGTTATCCGTACTTCTAGAGGAGGTAAGGATGAATATAGTAATTGGCAGCTTCTTCACCGCCACTGCCACGACTTGAAAACGGCAACAGACGGAGATGTCCGTTTGGAGAACTGGGATGACAACCCGTTCTAGTGTTAAAGGTACTCATAACAAGAGCCAGGTCATTGAGGAGCCGTATGTGGTGAAAGTCACAAGTACGGTTTTGAAGGAGAGGGGGAATGAGTAATTATTCCCTCGACTCTATCAAAGTAG
>NZ_JAEQCE010000038.1:57084-62676 GCF_020738665.1 Microcoleus sp. PH2017_08_TRC_O_A | reverse complement strand
TGTGGTTTCTAGATTTTTTCTAGATTTAGTCTAGGTAGACTCTATTTCCCAAGTAGGCTCCTAAAGTAGGGAGCTACTTTCAGTAAGCATAGCATAAGTGTACACCCAGATTGTCTATCTTGCAGGTAAAGGTTGCACATCGGCAAGCTGACAATGCCAATATTTGCTTCCTTGAGTAATGTCAAAGTTTCTGTTACTAAGTCTGGCGGTTGTACGGCTAAACTACAGCAATGCCCGCAGATTATTTGACCTGCAAATTCATACCTAATAGCGGTTTTTGCTACTTCTCGCAGTGTGGTTGATTCTGGATCGTCGGTTTCGTCGGTGTGGAAGTCGAGGTTTAAACCGCGTTCTTGGGCTAAGCTAAATACGCGATCGAGTTGTTTGTCTAAATCGGGATTCATGTAGGCGACGCCGCCGAGAATGCCGCCGATTTGGGCAATTTTGTCTGCTAATTTTTCACCCTCGGGTGTCAGGAAATAGTCCAGGGAAACTAGGGAAACTGCTTGCAAAATTAGCCGATCGCGCCATTCGGCCTGCAAGGCTGTAAATACTGCTAAACTAACGGTTCCCTGTTCTCCTGCGCTGTCGATGTGAGTGCGGATCGCCTTGGTTCCGTGGGCGTAGCTGCACTGGAGGCCGAACTGCATCCGCCGGTAAACATCCTCTGCATTCCAGTATTTTTGGGCATCAGCGTGCACTGTGTCGATCGCGCTAGCAAACGTTCCATCGGGATTGGGCGATCGTTCCCAGATATGTCCTTTGTCTAAATGCGCGTGCATATCGACAAAACACGGGAAAATTAAGCCGCCTTGCAAGTCTACCATCGGAATATCTGCAAGTTGGGATAAAGATTCTGTACCTGTGGGGATGATTTGGGCGATCGCGCCGTTGGCAATTTCCAGATCCACCAGACAAAAATTGCGATCGGCTGTTGTGGTGATAGTAGACGCTGAATTGGCGATCGATTTCATCTCTAAAAGAGATTCGGGTACGCGACCATTTTTTAGCAAATAATTAGATGTAGCTGGCAACATGAAATTTTCTAGTTAATATTTTATTGAGTTGAGAGTTATTGAAGATGTCTATTGTAGGGGCGCGTATCTGCTAATAATTCATGAAACAATCCAGTGTGTCAATGCTCTCATCCGCCCTCTTCTCCTTAAATGAACTCTATTGGGTTATACAATAACATTATAGCAGCTTTAATGAACATGATATCTGTCAAATTTTGCTGCTGGGATAAGCCCCTCAGGGAGAGCAAAAGTAATCTAAAAATAGACACAGAGATTGCTTTCATAAAAAATCGCGTTCATGTATATAGCGTTATATCGTTGACCGTTACATCGGAATGATTTAACCACAGAGAACACAGAGGACACAGAGTCCGAGAATAGAGAGATGAATCATTCTGATGCTACCGGATTTGGTGTTACTCACTTCGGAAAAAATTAACATTTACCCAAGCATATCACTCGATCTAAAATCTTAAATGAAAAATCCCCATTCCCCAATCCCCAAATCTAAAATCAACTGAGCCGTGTTGCTTTATATTATTGGCAATGTCGTGCATATTTCTGACCCACAGAAGCAGTTGGCGGTACGGGTAGACGATGAATGCAAGGGTTCTGACGTGTTTAGTTCGGATATCTGCACTTGTTGCCGTCCTGATTTGGTACAGGGTATCGAAATTTGCATCCAAACGGCACAATCCGGTAGTTCTGGGGTAATTGTTTACTTCCGCAAGCAAGGCAGAGCTTTGGGGGAAGTAACTAAGTTTTTGGTGTACAATGCCAGAAAAAGGCTGGGAGCATCTCAGTTTTGCATTTATAAGTGCTGTCCCCGCTCGCGAGTTGTAGAATACGCGAGCTCTTGCGTGCTCGCACTATAATAAAAAAATGCTTTTTGCAAAACTGAGATGCTCCCAAAAGGCTCGAAGGTGGCGATCGCCCTGATGACTATTTTACTCGCACTCAATGTGTTGCAGGATTTCAAGATATGCGGTTTCAAGAACTAATGCCAGACGTGCTGCACTGGTTGGGTATCCCTCGCACTGACCGTTTAGTTTCCATGAGCCATCTCAAATACAATGCTATTATCAATTCTGGCATTCAAGTAGTCGATCGCCTCCCCATCCTCGAAGATTGGATTCTCGCAGGCGCACAAGTCGAAATCGTCGCCAAAAAAGCCGCCGCCTACTACACGCCAGACCCTGTGCCAGATGCTACAATTCTTGCAGAAGCGATCGGACGCGATGCCAGGAGATTCAGAAGGCAAAGACACGACTGTTCGGAAACAGTTGCGTCTTTGCCAAATTAAATTTATTACTGGTTTTTGATCAGTCAGGGTAGGTTATGGCTAATTTGCGTTCTACTGTGATCGTAAAAACAGATATTTGCGGATATACCGCCCGAGTTAAAAAATTATCTCAGTCGGACTTAAGTAGTTTGTTGAACGAGCATAAAACTTTTATTTCAGATATTAGTACCAGAAATGAAGGAAGTTTGATCAAAGGCGAAGGTGATTCATTTTGGCTGATTTTTCCCAGCGTCACAGCAGCCGCGATGGCAGCCTTAGAAATGCAGCAAGAATTGAGAACCCAACAATCTAGCAAATCGAACGACGAACGATTGGCTATTCGCGTGTCGATTACCTTGGGAGATGTCTTGCATCAAGATAAAGATATCTTTGGCGATACGGTCAATTTAACAGCGCGTATAGAATCAGTAACTCCCCAGGATGAAATATATTTGTCCCAAGCAGCATGGCTGGCGCTCAACAAAGCAGAAGTGCAAACATCTTTTGTCAATGAGTTTTCCTTGAAAGGGATGAGCGAACCTGAAAAGGTTTACAAAGTTGACCAAAGTTACAAGACGCGAATTGTGGAAAATCAAGCAATAATTAAAGCGGATTTGAGAGGTTTTATTGCTTATCAAGAATCTAATTCTATCAGAGACGTTGAATATTTGCTCACCAACTTTGATACTTTTGAAAAAAACATTTGCGAAGAATACGGTGGCACAATTCGCAGTATTGTTGGCGATTCGCATTTGTTGACTTTCCCAGAAGCTCACTCAGCCCTAGCGGCCATGGAAAGTTTGTGCGAAAATTGGAAACTTTTTATACACGGTCATAAAATACCTTGCGGTTTGTCGGTGGGAGTTGCTAAAGGAAATTTGTATATATTTCGCTCTTGCACTTACGGAAAAGATATTAACATTGCCGACAGGCTGGAAGATTTAAGCAAAATAGTATCTCCAGCTACTGAAAAAAATTCGGTAATAGTTTCAGACCAAATAAAACGCGAAGTTAGTGGCTCGAAGTGGGAATACAAGCTGATCAAAATCGATAAAAATGCGATCTTAGATAATCTGTTAGATTACAGTCAGTTTGACTTTTTTCAGGAAAATGATGTTTACCGATGTTTAGTTGTTTGACACTCCGCTGCTGTTCTACGGTAGTTGGTAGTGCGGACTGAAGGGGGCACGCGCGATCGAATCTGATTGCGGTTAATCGATCGGACACGATATAATCCTGTGTCGGGAGATAGTGAGGGAGTTGAACTTTCTGTTGATAGTTTCCCTCTCTGACTGCGTTTATCAAGTCCTAGAAACTCCGCAAAGTTCGATTGAATACTTTCAGGGTATGTTGGGCTATATCAGTATTCAACTGTTGATAGTCCTCGCTTCCCTTGCAGTAGTAATAGTTACACTCGTAGCGAAGGTGTTTGCCAGATTGGAAGCAATACTGTCTGAGTGTATAAAACCATACACTGTAAAGGTTTTTACTCAACCGACAGAGTTCTCGCAAGGTGTTAAACTCTTTGGTGGCAAGTCCGCGTATCTGATTTTTTAAGTCAGGTACATAGAGATTTCCGTAGAAATATGGCTAGTCTAGGAAAAGCCTAGCCAAAATGTAAAGCCGATGCTCAAAGCACGGGGTTTCAAACCAAAAATTTTCGATGAAGTTGAATAATATTGAGCTAGAGGCTGTAAAATATCTGAGAACACCAACTGCGATTCGCCAAAAGTGCGATCGGCTTTTTAACTTAGCCTCCGAAAATAAACTCAATTTCTTCTGTGTCGATTTATCCGAACTCGACAAAGCAGCAAATTATGTAATCGACACAACCCGCCAACAGTATCCCGATTTTAATATTCCGTTTCACAGTCAGTGGCGGCATTTTGAAGCCGGCAACCAACCGCGCCTCGCTCAATTCGATGCAGCTTTAACAGAATTTTCAGTCATAGAACAAGCAAAGATAAAATTTGATTTAGCCATTGTCAGCGTTTTACTCGATGCCAGTACCGGCGCAGATTGGCAGTATTGCGAAGCAGAAACCAAAGAAGTTTATCGCCGTTCAGAAGGGTTGGCAGTAGCCACTTTTCGGATGTTTTGTCAGGGTATTTTTTCCAGCAATCCAGATTTTCCTTGGCAAGCCGATTTTCGCGGGCTTTCTCAATTAAAATTAGAAACCTTAGCGGCCGGATTTCAAGTAAGTCGAGACAATCCGCTAGTTGGTTTAACAGGCAGATTAGAATTGTTGCAGCGTTTGGGGAATGCAATTTGCCAACATCCATTATTGTTTGGCAGCGAGAACCAGCGTCCCGGCAATTTGGCACAATACTTGCTTGACAGTCTGGTTTCTGGAGTCAAAACTGTGGATTGTGCTAAAATATTGAGCGCTGTTTTGACAGGTTTTGGGGAAAATTGGCCGGGAAAATATGCCATTGGTGGCGTTAATTTAGGTGAGGTTTGGCGGCATCGGGCTTTGCAAGGAGAAAATCTGGGAGATGAATTTGTGCCGTTTCACCAACTCTCGCAGTGGTTGACTTATTCGCTGTTGGAACCGCTGCAAGAACTCGGTTTGTACGTCGTGCGATTGGACGAGTTGACGGGATTAGCGGGGTATCGTAACGGCGGTTTGTGTTTGGATATGGGGCTGTTACGGGCAAAAGATTCGGCTATTTTTGAGCAGAAGTATTTGCCGGGTTCGGAAGTTGTAGTAGAATGGCGATCGGTCACTGTGATTCTTTTAGATAAAATTGCAGCAGCTATGCGATACAAGCTGGATTTGAGTGCGACAAAATTGCCACTGGTGAAGATTTTGCAGGGAGGAACTTGGGCGGCGGGGCGAAAAATTGCCACAGAATTGAGGGCTGCTGGAGTACCACCAATTCATATTGAAAGTGACGGGACTTTTTTTAATAGTTGACAGTGGACAGTTGACAGAAGTCAAGCGTGAAGTCAGAAGAAGGAAGGTTCGGAATGCAAGTCCGATGGCACTGAAAAAGTCTAACTGAATTGTTGTAGCAAGGATTTTTTAAAGCTGTATTTTTTTGCCAAGAAATCGTGGTTAAGCGAATTCTAGTTTAATATTAGTCAATATTGATGTTAATTATTAGGTACGTTGTTGCGCTTAAGCGCTCTTTATAATACAATACAGTTTACTTAAGATTGTCCTTATTGCTTTATATCTAAGAAAGAGCGCTCAAGCGCAACTACGTACCTTTATTGCAGTATCTATTTTTCAGAGGAGTTTCACGAATAGCAGTATATTAGTCAACTGTATTGCTTTATATCTAAGAAAGA
>NZ_JAEQCE010000038.1:0-57003 GCF_020738665.1 Microcoleus sp. PH2017_08_TRC_O_A | reverse complement strand
ATAGCAGTATATTAGTCAACTGTATTGCTTTATATCTAAGAAAGAGCGCTTAAGCGCAACTACGTACCTTTATTGCAGTATCTATTTTTCAGAGGAGTTGTTTTTAAATTCGATAGCTGCATCATTTTTTTTTGTTATTCAAACGCCTTGGTGCTTTTAATTTTGCTTTCATGCGATAGTGTAATTGCTTGTGTAATGTTTGATATTTGACTGATATTTGATAGTTATCTTCTACCCAGGCCGCAATTTCTTTGTAAGTTGTGAATTCACAGGATTCCTCACTTAACTTTTCTGCAATTCCTGCTATTACTGCTGAGGGAATTATTCTGGGTCTACCAGTTGCTTGCCGTATTTTTAACAGTTCTTGCAGACCGCCAGCACTATATTGTTTTAACCATCTATGTACAGTAATTCTATGTACACCTAAACGTTCAGCTACATCTGTAAGGCTTTGGCTATATCCAGTCTTTAACCAATAAAGTGCCTGGATTTTTGAGCGATTAGTCAAGGTTCGTTGCTGCGACAGAAGTTGTTTTAATGCGTCGGCTGTTACATCAATTCTTTCTTGGTAGTTTACTTTCATAGAACATTTCTCAAAGCCTAAGCGTCATTGTAGCATATTTTTGGGTAAATTCTCTAAGCTTTAGCAGTTTTGATGAGCGCACAAATGACCCGATTTCGTAAAGGAATCGGGTCATGCGTGTTATGTTTTTTAGCGGTTATGGTTAGCGGCAAGTGCGATATTTGACGTGATAAACTAAACCGCGATGAGCTAAATCGAAGGAGTCAACGGTGGCTGTGCCGGCACCGCGGGCTGTCATCGAAGCATTTACTCGCATATTTACACTGTCGCCACAGCGAGACCACACATCTGCTACAGTGGCTAAGCTATCTCGAACGTTGTAGTTGGTTTCGCCGTTGAAAGTGCGAGAAAAAACTGGGCCCTTGGCTCCAGCAAAAAAGTATTCTGCTCTGAGGTTTCCGCTGGTTTTAGGAGCAACGTAACCGCGATAATCGGCATCGTAAATCGAAATTTGGAAGCCTTGGGGTACTTTGATGGGAATGCTCAAATTGCAGCTTTTCCGGGTCTCTGCTGAGACGTTTCCTTGGGCTACAAACTTATCAAATAGGATGCTGAGTTCTTGACCGTCGGGGCTGACGCTGACGCTGGCGGATCTGTCTGGGCAACCGCTACCGCCGTAGCTTGCACCTAATATTTGAACTGATGGGTTAGCAGCCAAGGCTGGGCTGATAGCAGCAGTGGTTAATACTGTGGCTAGCAATAGTTTTACAAATTTCATGGATGTTCTCCTTAATGTTTTTTTGTTAGGACAAACCTGAATTATTCAAGGAAGATTGAGGCGATACCCTTCCAATTAGGAGATGGCAAGCCTTTACTGAAAAGGCAGTCAGACTCTGACTGGGAGCTAGATCGCTGTACCTGGCTCGGAGCTTGATCAAGTAGCATTAGTTGATGGACTAATACTTGTTTTGTCCTGATACTTTCTAAGATTCATGGCATTTAGAGATTGTTCCGGAAAATTCGATGATAAAAAATTGATTTTTTTTTACAGGTGTTTGCGGGAACAAAGCTCTATTTTTTTTGTCTGCTGCTGCGCGGAAAAATGTTTTTTCAGCAGCAAATATTTTCCCGTGGCTATTTGTTGAGAAAAGATGCTTGAATTCTGGAATCATAGGCTTTGTAGCTGTAGTAAAATGATCTGTGTGGTAGCGGGTAACGGTAAAAAAGAGGAGAGATGTATTCTCAGGCAGATCTAGGTAGGGAGAGATGATAGTAAGGTAGATTAACTCTTCACAAAAAAATGAGTTAGTGTTATCGACCATCTTTTGATACAGCACAAGTTAACTCTCGTGCTGCAAGCTCAAGCGCACACGGGAAAATTTCGTTAACTGCTGAAAGAAATTGGGATGCTGCTAGCCTGTGAGGTGACGCGAGATTTGCTGCTGAAATACGAAGAAATGGAAATGCCGATCGCTAAAGTGAGATGTTTTGATTGTCGATCGCATTCTGGTTGCTGCTAACTCAGCAGTGGCGGCAGTCGATCGGCTTAAACAAGTGAATCCGAAGTCTATTAAGTTTTTGTCCTTGCTGGCGGCGCTGGAGGGAATCGATATTGTACTGGGACTTGCAGATGTGGCGATCGCCTTTATTGCCCTTTGTAAATTGAATTAAATATATTTTTGCTGTATATGCTAATACATTCATTTAACAAAACTTTGTTAACATGAATCTTGGTTTGATATTGCCATAATTTATAAATAGTTACATCTTTATGTCAGGAAAAACCTATATATAGCAAGGATTACAGGATTCTTAAGATTTTATTCACAAATTGCATTATCAAGATGTATTTACTGCATCTAATCGTTAAATTCTATGTATTTAGTATAACTAATGGCAGCAATTACTACATAAAATAGAGGTATGATGCTCACTGCTTACGATCGACTAATAACTTTTTTTGAACGAGGAAAAAAACAATGGAGACTACAGCACAGAAGCAAGCCCCACATCAGACTGCTGAGGAAGTGAAAATTAACGATATCAACAGCTTGGAGTTTGAGCTTTGGGCTAAAGCGGTCAAACGACAGATGATTGCAGCACTCTCTAAAAAGGCCGCGATCTAACATCTCTGGGTTTTTGTGTGCAAGTGGTGTAAATTAACTTAACAAAATTGTTGTCTGCATTGTTGTCGGATCTCTATAGGGGGAGATCGAGAGAAGAGAAGGAGAGGGGGAGAGGGGGAGAGGGGGAGAGGGGGAGAAGAAAACTTTTTGCTTCTTCCTTGTTTTGAACGCACGGGTGGCCGGAAACTGGGTTTTTTTGCGGAAATACTTCTGTTGCGACGGGCAGAAATGGTAAAAAAACTGGTTTCTTTGTACCAAGAGTGTGTCCGTGACTTTTATTTCTGCCGAAGGTTTTTTCCCGGATTACCAGAAAAACATGGTTTAAAGCCTCTGCCTTAAGCGGGAGAAATTAAAACAAGACTATTCATTACTCGAATCCTCAAACTTCCAGGTAGAGGTCGCCCTCAACTGTCAACTGTCAACTGTCAACTGTCAACTGTCAAGATCGCTTATCAACCGCCGCTAGCAATCGCAGATTTCCGTCTTGAATCTGCACCGCTTTTACGGTTCCCACAGCGACTCTTTGTTGACCGTTAGCCATCGCTACTTCTATCTTAATCTTGGGGTCAGCCTGCAAGCCCAGGCGCCCCCACAACCATTTGATTTGAGTAGCAGGAAAAGAGCGGACTTCTACATCGGCAAAGGGCGGATTAACCCAGCGGGTTCCGTCGTAAAAACTGGCTACTTGTACCTGATACCAAACTTGTTCTCCGGTCAATTTTAACTCGTTTTTCGCTTCTGGTTCCAGCCACTCAGCGGGATTAATACTGCTAATTAAAGTAGCAGAACCCATAATTTGACTTTTGTGGTCTTCTAAACTTTCAGCCACAGAAATTGCTTCCTCAAGTTTATTGACCAAATTGCGAATTCTAGTTCGAGTTTCGCTGTCAGTATCTGGTTGCTGGTCGAGCCAATTCATCGCCTCGCGAGTTCCGTCTTGAGAGGCTACAATCAGGGTACCCCAAGCTTTGACATCGGCGTCAGCCGCGTTGACTCTCAAGGCGGCGTCTACGCGGTTCATGATCCGCCCGCCTTCATTTTTGAGGGTGGTGGCAATTTCGTGAGTGTTGCTGGGATCGGCTTCAAATACTTGCAAAGCTTGACTCCAGCGGCCGTCTATCAATTCTGCGAGAACTTGTTGGCTGGGACTGGCCCAAGATGCGATCGCCTGAGCACGAGTAATTTTAGCATGAAATTCGATCGTCTCTAGTTGAGCTTGGGCGACTGCGGGCCAATTCTGACCGGCTTTGGCTTTAGCTGAACGCATGACATTTAATCCGGGAGACCAAAGTCCGCTTTTTGCCAGTCGCAGCCCATTTTTATAAGTCTGGTCATTGAAGGCAAATTCTTCTAAGGAAATCGCGGTTAATTGAACTGGGTTCGGGATAAATTTGCGCGAACCAATTTGATAAATGGTAAATTGCGGTTCTAAACCAATTGTTTGGTCGATCGCCAACTGGGGGTTTTGCCCCTTAACAATTTGCTGCCAATTCGGCGCTTGTCCGGCCGCACTCGCCCAATCCAACAGCGAGATTAAATGATTTTGACTGGGGTTGTAGCGAACGACTTGTCCGTAGGGAATTTTCTTGTCGCCCCGCACGAGTTTACCGCTGACATTAAACCAAATGCCCAATTCGGGGGGCTTGCCGTCAAAGCGGCGCAGTTCTGTTAGCGGTAGCGACTGATTTGAGGCTTGATTGTTGGATCCAGAGTCATCCAAAGAAGCAATGACAAAAGATTCCGCCGGGCCTTCTATATTCACAGAACTTGCTAGCTGAAAATACTGTACGGTATCGGAATCGCGATCGGGAAGTTGCACCCGCTTGTACACGCGAAGTTCGACAATTTGACGGCAAGGATTTTTGCAAACTGTAGAAGCATTAACTGTTCTTTCCACCATCACCGGCAACAGCAAATCGGAAATAGAATTATCTGCGGATTTCTCAACAGGAAGCGGTAGGGGTTCGCCGGTGATGAATCCCAATTTGCGGATGCTGGCTTTGATTTGATCGAGAGTTTGGATGGTATCTCTGCTACCTGTAGGCAGGCGCGACCATCCGGGTACAAACTGAGATATCAATCTGTTCCCGTTGGGATCGACAATTAGCTGGTAACTCAGCCAAGCGCCACCTCCCATCAAAGCTGCACAGCCGCACAAGACGCTGAGGGCTGTCAAATTAGCTACCAGTCTTTTCCAAGGATATCTGGCGGGAGTTGGGGAACCAGGTATGGGAAGCTGGGACTCTTGAAGTTTTTTGGCGCGTCGGTTTTGGCGGCGGCGTCTTGTCGGAGAAGGAGTAACTTTGCGATTTTCTGGGGGTTTGGCTCGATTTTTTGAGGAGTTTATTTTGTGTTCCATCGTCGAAATTTTAGAATTTAGATTTTAGAATTTAGAGTTTAAATTTGGAATAGCCGATCGTACTGCCGACCTATGATATCCCAGGTATATTGGCTTTCAACGAGCGATCGGGCCCTCAGAGAGAGTTCCTGTCTTAGCTGATAATTTTCAAACAAACTGGTAATCGCCTCAACATACTCCTGAACTTCGTTTGCCCGCAAGGCCCTTGTCGGGGAAGGCCCGCCACCGACGGTTAAACCCTCCAAACCTCGATCGCTAGCAACTACAGGCGTTCCAGCCGCCATCGCCTCCAAAGTTTTATTTTTAATTCCAAAACCAATCCGCATCGGCACCACACAAACAGCAGCCTGATGCAAATATTCTGCCACCCTTTGCACCCTGCCTACTACTTGAATTCCCGGAAGTTTCCCCAAGGCGAGGACTTCGGGAACTGGCGAGGTGCCGACTAGGGTGAGGGTAGCATCGGGATACCGCTGCTGCAACTTTGGGAGTACCTGCAAACTGAGAAACCTGGCCGCGTCTATATTGGGCAAATTGTTCATGGCGCCTGCAAAGATTAAGGTGTGTCCTCCTGGATCGATCGACCGATAGGGAAATTCTGCCAAATCCACGCCGTTAGGAATCACATCAATGGGAGGGACAAAAAAATCTGCTTTCCCTCCGAGGCTGCCAGAGGACAGCAATTCTAGCAGTTGCTGCTTGTCTGTGGATGTGGTGGCGACAATACGGGAGAATTTGGTACAGTAACGTTTTTCGTAGCGGGCGAGTAGCGGTAAATTTAGTCGATCGCGCAGGGGTTTTTGGGAAGTCCCGGTGGCTAACATTTCCCTGCAAGTTCCCCAAACGGAACTGTGAATGTTTGCAACAGTTAGCAGTTTTTGCCGCCATTCTGGACGCACATAAATCTCGTTAACGCTGTGTTCGCAGCTAACAGCATCACATTTGCCTGTTGTGACTAAATTGTCTGCCCAATTTTGCATTGCTTGAGAGTAGCTGGAGATTACGTTCGGAGGCGTCCCGGATAACAAAAATTGACTAAATCTGTGGAATTTTCCTATTATTTCGTTCATTTTCTCATCAATCCCCCCCTTGTTAAGGGGGGGAGGAAAGAACCCCCCCTCAGTAGTCTCCTTGTTAAGGGGGGGAGGAAAGAACCCCCCCTCAGTAGTCTCCTGATTGAGTCTTAGCCCCCCCTTAGCAAGGGGGGGTTGGGGGGGTGTCTGCGGGTGGAGGAAAACTGCTAATTGTGTAACTTGTTGCCTCAATGCGTCGATTTGTGAGTCAGTGACATCTGGCGATCGCACAGTACCAAGAATTACATCATGCCGCCGGCTCAAGTATTGCAACAAATTAAATGTCCTTACCTGAGTTCCGCCGCGGCTTGGCGGATAGGGAAAAGTTGAAGAAAGCATCAAAATTCGCATGGGATGTTGAATAAATAAAGTTGCCACTGTCACGATAAAATTGATTGATAAAACCTGTTTAACAATCCTCCCACCTATGGATGAATTATCTGTTAAGGCGCTGCTCGAAGATTTGAAAAAGTCTGACGAAAGCGTGCGCGATCGGGCTACTACAGAACTCTGGCGCACTTGGTTTAACCAGAAGGGTGACTACGGGATGCAAGTTCTCAGGCGATCGCAAGTTTCCCTAGATGCAGGAGATGTTCGGCACGCTTTGGATTTGCTGACAAAACTGATTGCGGAAGCGCCGGATTTTGCTGAAGCTTGGAACCGGCGCGCCGTACTTCACTATACCCAAGGCAATTATCAAAGGTCGATCAAAGACTGCGAAACAGTCCTCCAACTAAATCCGGTGCATTTTGGGGCGTTGCACGGTCTGGGTTTGTGCTACGCTGCCCTGGGAGAATACAGAAGTGCTATTCGAGCTTTTCGTCGCGCTTTGGAAATTCAACCTTTTGCATTGGTGAATCAAAAGTTAATTCTGGAATGTACAGCTCGTTTAAATTAAAAGACATAGGGCATTGGGCATTGGGCATTGGGCATTGGGCATTGGGCATTGGGCATAGGTGGTTTCTTTCCCTGAACTCAATTGCGAATTTTTTTCGCAATCTCAATCCCAAATCTAAAATGGTTTTAATGCCGAAAATTAGTGTTTGCATTCCTACTTGCAATCGAGTGCATTTGCTGGCTAGTGCGATCGCCAGCGTGCTAGATCAAACTTATACAGATTTTGAGTTAATTGTCTGCGATGACGGTTCGACGGACACGACTGCGCTGTTGATGTCGGAATTTGTCGTAGCTTGCGGGGCTCCCAGCCATCGCCCGATTCGCTACATTCGCCACCCGCAGAATATCGGCAAAAGTAATAATATGCGATCGGGCTTTGCGGCGGCTAGGGGCGAATATTTTATCAAGTTTGACGATGACGATCGCCTGAGCGCGCAATTTCTAGAGCGGACATCTGCTATTTTAGATAAAGACCCCAGCATTGATTTTGTCAGTACCGACCACTGGGTCATTGATGTCAACAACAACATTGACGAAAACCAGACACAACTGAATTCGCAGCGGTGGGGCCGCACCGAGTTGTCGGCGGGAATTATTGAAGATTTACTTGCTACAGTTTTTCTGAGGCAAAGTTTGCAAATAGGCGCAACTTTGTTTCGGCGCCGCGCGCTGGAAACAGTCGGATTTCTGCGGCCCAATTGGCAAAATTGCGAAGATAACGATTTGTTTGTGAGACTTGCGCTTGCGGGCAAAAAGTGCTATTACTTGCCCGAGCTGTTGATGGAGTATCGATTTCACGCAGGACAGCAAGGATGCGATCGGGCAATTCCCTATTTGAGCGATAAATTGCGCTATTTGACCAGTTACGAATTTGATTCCGAGAAGTTGGAAACAGTCAGGCTCAAGAGGATTGCAGAAACTCAATTAGCGCTTGGTTTGCGGTTAATTGAGGTGGGTGAAACTGCAAAAGGGCGGCGGATGGTGCGAGCTGGGAAGTCGGTTTCTGAGACTAAAATGTGGGCTGCTTTGGGATTGTCGCTGCTGCCAATTGAGTGGCGGGGGAGGGCTTTTGCGCTAGTGCGGGAGTTGTTGAAACGCGAGTTGTGAAAGATGATTTCGAGACAATACCGGGCGGTTGAGACGGCGGTTGAAACCGCGTCTACACAGACAAAACCTGCCTCCGCAGGTTGAAGAGTGGGTAGTTAAAATCACATTTATGGAGACAAAATCTACCGAAAAAGCGGTTTTAATTCTTGATTTTCTTGAGTCCGCGGAGGCGGACATTGTTTGTGTAGACGCGGTTTCAACCGCCGAGTCTTTTATACTGACATTATACGAATGCGTCTTTCACAATACTCCTGACTCTAATTGGTCTAAATAGATAAATTCAGGAGCTTTAACTCCGGCTTCTTCTCTAATTTTAACCAGTGCAGGCGACTCAAAAAATGCCCTGGCATCTGCTGTTGATGTCCACGCGGAGAAATGAACAATTTTGTTGGGTTCATTCTCATACTTCAAAACCTGATACGAGCGCTCGCCAGCTTCTTTTCGGATATTTGCAGCATTGTCAAATACCTTTTTCCAAGCTGCATAATTTTCGACTTCATGAATAATTAAGACATATTGCATAGCAGTCAGATTTTCTGATTATTTCAAAACGTCAAGGGTTCGGCTTACTCCTCTTCTTCCTCAGCACTGTCCTCTTTAAATCCCAACCACAAAAGTATTACCTCTTCTACTTCAAGCATTTTCTCGGATGTCAGACTTCCCAATTTGCGTAGAAGCTTTGCATGAGGGATTGTAATCATATTTTGTACGTCAAATACTCCTTCTCGGAGGAACTTATTTTTGACTTTTACCTCAAATCTTGAACCGCGTAGACTTGTTGTATGTGGCACTAGAGTCGCTAAGGCCCGGTCTTGATTTAAAGCAGGAATACTCACGACCAAACATGGTCTGACTTTCGCAATATAACCTAGATCGACTAACCATATTTCACCACGATCTGGACTATTCATATACGGATTCTTCCTCATCTAACTCTAGAAAAATTCCCTCAGCATTCAGAACTAAATCGTCATCAGACAGGGGCGGAAAGTCTAAATCGACAGTCCGTTTCAAAATTTCCAATACCAAATCTAACCGTTCTGAGTCTGTTAATCGCTCAAAGGTATTCAAGAGTTCTTCTACTAAAATAGTCATAGCTTTTTCCCTAGACTTGCTTATAGCATAGCACAGGTTTTAAGTAGACCAACCTAAAAAAACATAACAGCCAGCTCCCCGCAGCACTTTAAGGCTGCGGGGTTCTAACATCGATCGCGCTTTCCACTAAAGTAGTACATAGTGCCCGATCGCAGTTTTTCCTAAATATCGTGTTTATATTGTCTGAAATTCCGACTGTGTGGTTGCAAATTTCCCTCGTGGGAGCCTGGTTGGGCGTAATTTTGCTGGTGGCTGAAGGGTTAAATCGCTTTACTGCTGTCGGTGCCGAGGTATCGCGCAAGGTGGTTCACATCGGTACTGGAAACGTGATTTTGCTGGCTTGGTGGCTGCAAATACCCGACTGGGTGGGGATTTCGGCTGGTTTTTTGGCTGGTACGATCGCCCTAATTTCCTACCAAGTTCCGATTTTGCCAAGTCTGAACACTATCCACCGCAAGAGTTTCGGGACTTTTTTCTATGCTGTCAGTATCAGCGTTCTCGTCGCTTGGTTTTGGCCGCTACAACATCAAGAATACGCTGCTTTGGGCATTTTAGTGATGGCTTGGGGGGACGGATTGGCCGCTGTTATTGGGCAGAAATACGGCAAACATCTTTATCGAGTTTGGGGAATGCAGAAGAGTTGGGAAGGTTCTGCAACTATGTATTTGGTGAGTTTTGCTGTTAGCAGTTTGATTTTGCTCTTCGTGCAAGGCAATATTTGGCAAACTTGGGCTGTGTCGGCTGTTGTAGCTTTGGTTGCTGCTACTTTGGAGTCGGTGTCTAAGTTGGGAATTGACAATTTGACTGTGCCAATCGGCAGTGGGGCGATCGCCTTTTTGCTCAATCAATTATGGCTAATTGGTTCGTAGTGAGGACTTCAGTCCTCATAAAACTCAAAACATTAACGTCAATCGATTTTAGATTTTAGATTTTAGATTTTAGATTTTAGAGGCGACCCCACTGATAAATTCGGGGGAAGAGAGGATTTTCGATTTTTGATTTGGGATTGATTCCACGGATAAATCACGTGGCGGGTACCACCTTTGAAAATCTTGATCATTACTACCAATTTTTAACGGCAAAACCCCAGCTAAACAAAGCTTAGCTGGGGAAAATTGAAGATATTTCAAAGTAGTTGAAAAACTTACCGTTATTGGGTGAGGCGAATGTCTTTGCCTATCTCACTAGAAATACTCCGATCGCCTTTTCATCTGTCCCATTTAGAGCCTTTGGGTGGCGTACCTTCAAAAGGCTGAACGCCAGTAGCCGGATAATCGTCATCGCTCCGTCTAAAAATCCTCGATGCAGCTTCCGAAACGTAACGCATTGCGCCTACCACAGATTTAGAAAGATTCATAAGAACCGCCTCTCTTTTCTGGCTGTTGATACTTTATAGATTAGTCTGAGTTTCTGCCCTGCGATCGCTTTAGCAATATTTGTTTGAATTACTTATTAGTCTGCAACATCGAAGCAAACTGAAGCTTTTACCAATTCAGTGTTTTGGTCGATCGCCCCAATCTCCTCATATATATTTTGCGATCGATTTGCTGAGATTGCTAAATGCGAACTTTTTAGTGATTCTACCATAATTATTTTGTACCCATCTACACAAAAACCCCTATTAGAGGGCATAAATCATAAAATATTCCGACTCTCTCTGAAATCTTAATCAAACCTTTACAAAAAGATATGGTATTTGTCACTATAATTAAATAAACAAAGTTTGTCCGGGGTTTTTTTGATGAAAACTGCGACAGAAAGCCTGCACGTCACAGGTTTTGAGGAAATCTTAGAAGATCGGGAATTGACGGTTTCTCCAGCAGATTACAGCCTGTTGACCGATCTCTACCAGCTAACGATGGCGGCTTGTTACGTCGGGGAAGGCCTCGACGATCGCCCTGCGAGTTTTGAATTGTTCGCGCGCAGGCTACCAGATGGTTTTGGTTATGCGATCGCCATGGGTTTGGCTCAGGCGATCGACTATCTAGAAAAATTGCGGTTCTCAGAGGCGCAAATTCAGGCTTTACAGTCCACCGGAATTTTTGCCGGGGCCCCCGAGCGATTTTGGGATCTACTCGCTTGGGCCCGCTTTACTGGGGATGTGTGGGCGGTACCCGAGGGGACGGCGGTATTTGCCAATGAACCTCTCTTGCGGATCGAGGCTCCTCTGTGGCAGGCTCAGTTAGTTGAAACTTATTTGTTGAATGCAATCAATTATCAAACTTTAATTGCGACGCGGGCTGCGCGGCTGCGCGATGTGGCGGGCCCGGAGGCTAAGTTGCTGGAATTCGGGACGCGCAGGGCTTTTGGGCCTCAAGCTGCTGTCTGGGCTGCTAGGGCCGCTTTGGCTGCTGGGATCGATGGTACTTCTAATGTTTTGGCTGCTTTGAAATTGGGCCGCAAACCTGTCGGTACGATCGCCCATGCTTTGGTAATGGCTGTGTCGGCTCTCGAAGGCAGCGAAGATGAGGCGTTTGCAGCATTTCACCGCTATTTTCCGGGGGCGCCGCTGTTGATCGATACTTACGATACTGTGGCGGCGGCGCGGACTTTAGCATCGCGAGTCAACAGCGGTGAAATGCCCTTGGAAGGCGTGCGGCTGGATTCGGGGGATTTGGTAAAATTGTCTCGGGAAGTGCGATCGATCCTTCCGGGCGTGCCAATTATTGCTAGCGGTGATTTGGACGAACACGAAATTGCTAGATTAAAAAGTGCGGGTGCTTGCATTGACGGTTACGGTTTGGGAACAAAGTTGGTCACCGGTTCGCCTATCAACGGTGTTTATAAGTTAGTGGAAATAGACGGAATGCCCGTGATGAAAGAGGCCAGCGGCAAGGTAACATATCCAGGGAAAAAGCAAATTTTTAGAACCATGAAAGATGGAGAAATTATCGGAGATTGTTTGGGACTGGCAGCGGACAATATTTACAATTCGGAGCATCATTTACCATTAATGCAATTGGTTGTCAAGGATGGCAAACGATTGCACGAACCCGAAAGTTTGGAGGATATCGCCAAACGAACTGCTGCTTCTGTCGCCAGTCTCCCGGCAGAAACTCGCCAATTAAATAACCCGATTTCGCCACCGATGGAAATTTCTACAGATTTGCAGACTCTCACTCAAAAAACGAAAAAGAGTCATTAGTTATTTGTGTCAACGTCAGACTAAAACTTATGAAATATCTCGCTTATAGCATCGATCAGGTACGTTGTTGGGCTTTAGCCCTCTTTATAGATATAGATAAAGAGGGCTAAAGCCCAACAACGTACCTATTTCCCCATTACCCATTCCCAATTCCCTATGCAAAGAATTGCCTTGTTTGGAACCAGTGCCGATCCACCTACTGCGGGACACAAAACAATCTTGAATTGGCTTGCTCAGCATTTTGATTGGGTAGCAGTTTGGGCGTCGGACAATCCTTTCAAGTCGCACCAAACATCCCTAGAACATCGATCGGCAATGCTGCTGTTAATGATTCAAGAAATTAATTCGCCCAGACACAACCTTTGTTTGCATCCAGAACTCAGCAGTCCGAGGACGCTAGAAACCGTGGAACAAGCAAGATTGCAGTGGCAGGATGCAGAGTTGACGATGGTAATAGGCTCGGATTTGGTGGGACAACTGCCTCGCTGGTACAAATTTGAACAGTTGTTAAAAGAAGTAGAGTTACTGATAGTACCGCGGCCTGGTTATCCGTCAGAACAGTTAGATTTGTGGCAGTTGAAGCGCATGGGTGCAGAAGTGGCGATCGCATCTTTGAATGCTCCCGATGTTTCTTCTACTTCCTATCGGGAAACAGGAGACACGGAAGCGCTAACTCCGACTATCGAAGATTACATTAATCGGGAGCATTTGTACGCATGGCACGAGGCACAAAAAAGAGCGAAGGTTGCTCATTAGCTGACTTTAAAGTAGGAGTAGATAATGTAATTTTCTCCGTCGATACGGTGCAGAACCGCTTGTTGGTGCTGTTGCTAATGCGGCAAGACGAACCGTTTATCGATTCTTGGAGTCTTCCCGGTACTTTGGTGCGCCACGGAGAGTCTCTGGAAAATGCAGCTTACCGGATTTTGTCGGAAAAAATTCGGGTGGAAAATTTGTATCTGGAGCAACTGTATACTTTTGGAGAACCCGGACGCGATCCGAGAGAATTCACCAGGGGCGATCGCTATCTTTCGGTGAGTTACTTTGCTTTGGTGCGGTTTGAAGAAGCTGAATTGATTGCTGGAAGTGTAGTTGCAGGTGTCGGGCACCGCGTCGGCGGCATTGCTTGGTATCCCGTCCAACAAGTTCCGAAGCTAGCCTTCGATCACAATCAAATTCTCGAATACGGATACCGGCGACTCCGCAACAAACTTGAATACAGTCCCGTAGCTTTTGAAGTTTTGCCAGAGCTTTTTACTTTGAGCGATCTGTATCAATTGTATACTACTATTTTGGGGGAAAATTTTTCTGATTATTCTAATTTTAGAGCTCGATTGTTGAAATTGGGCTTTTTGTGCGATACCCGTGTTAAGGTTTCGCGAGGTGCAGGGCGTCCTGCTAGTTTGTACCGCTTTGATGCTGCCGCTTTTGCTCCTTTCAAAAATAAGCCCCTAGTGTTTATATAGCTGTTCCTTGGATGACCTCGCCTAAAAATAGCCGCCACCGACGCTTGCTGAGAGTCGATCGCCAAATTTTAGACTAAGGTTAAATCTCTCAGATTAATCCGTGGAGTCAATCTAAGATCTAAAATCTAAAATCTAAAATCGACTGACATTACGAGTTCAATTGAGTAATATGAGAAAACAATCTATTAAGGAGTGCAGCAGATGAAAGACCCAGATCAATGTGCTAATATTCATGAAGTTCGCGAGGAAATTGATATCATCGATCGAGAAGTGATCGATGCTTTGAGCAAGAGATTTCAATACGTCATTGCAGCAGCCAGGTTCAAAACGAGTGAAGCGAGCGTTAGAGCGCCCGATCGCTTTCAGGCTATGTTACAACAGCGACGCGAGTGGGCTTTGGAATCGGGTTTGAATCCTGATGTGGTAGAAAAACTCTACCGGGATTTGGTCAATCATTTTATTGAGGAAGAATTGAAGCGTTACAAATCTGATTCAGTTGACAGTTGACAGTTGACAGTTGACAACGACCTCTACCTAGAAGGAAGTGGATTGAAGTAATGAATCGTCTGATTTAACTTTCTCCTTAAAAGGGAGAGGCTTTCAACCAATTCTTTCTGGTAATGTTTCCCTACATTCAAGTCTAAGACTATAGGAAATTGAGTCCGCGCGAGCGGACTGCTAGCAAGATTTATTAGGTGACTTGGTAATATGAAAATTGCGATCGCACAACTCAACCCTACTATTGGTGATATCTGTGGCAACTCCAACCTAATTCTGGAGGCGGCGAAACAAGCGCAGATTGAGGGCGCAAACTTATTACTAACGCCAGAACTTTCCCTGCTGGGTTATCCGCCCCGCGATTTGTTGATGAACCCGAGTTTCATTGCAATTGCCACCGCACATTTGGAACAACTGGCGCAAGCTTTGCCACCGGAGTTAGCAGTCATTGTCGGCACTGCCATACCTAATGCTGATGCTGTGAAACTAGGCGAGAAGTTATTATTCAACAGTGCTGTTTTGTTGCAAAATGGCGCAGTGCAACAAGTTTTTCATAAACGCTTGTTGCCTACCTATGATGTATTTGATGAAGATAGATATTTTGAACCTGGACAAAACAGTAATTATTTCACTATTGGTGAACTCAAAATTGGTGTGACAATTTGTGAGGATTTGTGGAACAATGAGGAGTTTTGGGGTAAACGCAGTTACGCGGGCGATCCTATTTCCGATTTGACAAAATTGGGTGTGGATTTAGTGGTGAATTTGTCGGCATCGCCTTATTCTGTTGGCAAGCGGGGAGTGCGATCGGCGATGTTGCAGCACAGTGTCATCCGTTCAGGAATACCGATTGTTTATGCTAATCAGGTAGGCGGAAATGATGATATTATTTTTGATGGCAGCAGTTTTGCGGTGAATCGTCAGGGGAATTTGATTCGGGTATTGGCTTCTTTTGAAACGGATTTTGCTGTGCTGGAATATGACGAAAACAAACAAGATTTGATGGGGGGTGGGAACGGGCAAGATGCCCGTTCCACAACTGATTTGGGATTAGGTGAAGGACAAAAACTAGGTTTAATTGGCAGTGGCGGGAACGGGCAAGATGCCCGTTCCACAACAGATTTAAGTTCTACAACAGATTTAAGTTTTGAACCGCCATTCGGGGATGCGGAAATTTGGGCTGCTTTGGTTTTGGGAGTGCGAGATTATGTTCGCAAATGCGGTTTTTCTAAGGTTGTACTTGGTTTGAGTGGCGGGATAGATTCGGCTTTGGTGGCGGCGATCGCCAGTTGCGCGATCGGGCCCGAAAATGTGTTAGGGGTGCTGATGCCTTCTCCTTACAGTTCGGATCATTCGGTTAATGATGCTTTGGAGTTAGCCCGAAATCTCGGAATTGCGATCGAAATGTTGCCGATCGGCGATTTGATGAAAACTTACGATCGCACTCTCGGCGATTTGTTTCTCAATACCACTTTCGGAATTGCCGAGGAAAATATCCAATCGCGCATTCGCGGCAATCTGTTGATGGCGATTTCTAATAAATTCGGACATTTGCTGCTTTCCACAGGCAATAAATCGGAAATGTCGGTGGGTTACTGCACTCTATACGGCGATATGAATGGCGGATTGGCAGTCATTTCCGATGTGCCAAAAACTCGCGTTTATTCGCTTTGTCGGTGGCTGAATGCAGGGGGATATGTAGGGGCTGTACTCTCGTCCCCTGATAGCGAAATTATTCCAGTTAATATTATCAATAAAGCGCCGAGTGCTGAACTGAAACCGGGGCAGGTTGACCAAGATTCTTTGCCTGCTTATGATATTTTGGATGACATCTTGCAGCGGTTGATAGAACATCACGAATCTGCCCAACAAATTATCGCGGCGGGACACGATGAAGCCGTGGTTAAGCGTGTAGTAAAATTAGTCAGGCAATCGGAGTTTAAACGGCGACAAGCAGCGCCAGGTTTGAAAATTAGCGATCGAGCTTTTGGTACCGGTTGGCGGATGCCGATCGCCAAATCTTCCTCTTATGAAACGCATCATTAAACGCAAAATGGTTAACATCGGCGGTACTTTCGGCTTCGATTTTCTTCTGGGAACTCCCGGAAGCGATACTATGAGAGGATTTGCGGGGAATGACACTATTCAAGGTTTGGCAGGGAATGACCTGATTTTTGGCGATCGCGACAATGACTCGATCGCCGGAAACGAAGGTGCCGATACGCTGTTTGGAGGTCAGGGAAGCGATACAATCTATGGAGGACAAGGTGAAGATGCGATTAATGGCGATCGGGGTAACGATTTACTAATCGGCGGCGATGGCAAAGATATCTTGACAGGAGGCGCGGGCGATGATTTATTTGTGCTAGAAAACACATCCCCTGCATCTACTGTCGCCCAAGCCGATGTGATTACAGATTTTGGCAGCGGCAATGATAAAATTGTCTTAACAGAAGGCATCAAGTTTAGCGATTTGAACATTTCTATTTCTGAGAACCAAACTGTGATGCAAAATAAAAATTCTGGTAACTATTTAGGAGTAGTTTCAGGAAGATTTAATTTGACTGAATCAAACTTTATCTCAATGTTTGGTGGGATGGATATGGGTCAACTTTTACCAGTTTCTGTAAATGCGATTATAGGCGATCGGGCCCTGGGACTAGAAGTGGCGAAAACTCCTCAAGAACAAGCAATTGGCTTAATGTTTCGCACAGAATTGCCCGATGACAGGGGAATGCTTTTTGCGATCGCCCCCCCGCGCAATGTGCGTTTCTGGATGAGAAACGTGCAAATCGAGCTCGATATGATTTTTTTGCGCGAAGGCATAGTGCAGGCGATAATTCCCAACGTACCGCCGTGTTTCAGCGACACTTGCCCCAACTACGGCCCAGACTTTCCCGTTGACGGAGTGATCGAGCTCAAAGGCGGTAGGGCGGCCCAGTTGGGACTCAAAGTGGGCGATCGAATTCCAAATTTGCCCTAAAAGGTATAGCCCTTCTCAGATAGGTTCGCGGACGTTGTTGGGCTTGGGCTCTCTTTGTTTAAGCGGTTATATAAGCTGTCAGTCATACCTCATCTTTCTGATAAATGCTATATATGATATCATGTCTGTTTGATTCGGAATTGTATGATGTTAAATTTTGTAGGGGCGGGTTCACCAACAATAATTGCCCATAATCTACAATCTCATAAACCCGCCCCCGCCCATGCTATCGGACATGATATGATTCTGTAAAAACATTCAACATTTTTGCATCCAATGAATCCTATTGAATTAACAATAATCCCCAATCAAACTCAAGACGGTTTAGCCTACCAACATTTACGCTTACGAATTACTACTCAAGACGGTATTATTATACCAGATGATTTACAAGGTTTGAAAATCCCTCAAAATGTTCAATTCAGCCAAGGAATTGTCATTGAAGGTAGAGGAGCAATTTGGCTGTACGGGTATTTAGTGCACGAATGCCATCCTGCTGCTTGGGTTGGATGTTATGATCCGCGACTAGAAGGCGCCGTGGTAGTAGCAACTCATAAGCACGAAGTATCAGTGGGACAAATAATCAAATTGAACTTACCAACTTAGTAATTTGGTTCGTAGTGAGGACTTCAGTCCGCATCAATAGAAGGACTAAAGTCCTCACTACAAACAAATTGTACAACGTTATTCGATAAAACTTTTCAAAATACCGATAATTTTGCCAGGATTGCCCACAAAATACTCATTGATATCGATCGATATAGTTTGTTCTTCTAGCTGCATAAATTTCCAGAGACTTCCCGTTGTCACAACTCCGTAAACCTTCTTAATTTCATTGCCTGTTTGTTGGTTAAACAATTGAGCTGCGATCGTTTCAGCCATACATTGAGCCAAACCAGATTCTATATTATCATTTTTGGCTTCGACTAAAGCAATAACCGGCGCTTCGATAATTAACTGTTCCGGCGATTTGCTAATCAGGAAATCGCAAAATCCGTTTAAACCTCTCAGGCTATCTACCGTAAAATCTTTACCGGAAAATAAAGCTATTCGATTGTCAAATTGTTTTCTGAGTTCAATCAAAATTGGCGCTACAGCGGTTCTCAGAAAGATGAGGTACGTTGTTGGGCTTCAGCCCTCTTAATTTAAGGGTTATATAAGCTGTCAGTCATACCTCATCTTTTTGAGAAAGGCTATACAATCATTTCCGATCGAGATTTGTCCGAGTTAATTGCCAAAGCTAGCGGAATATTGTACTCTAGGGTTTCCGACAAAAACTGGCTGTAGTTAGCCTCTGGAATCTCTGCAAAAAGTCCGAATTGCTCGCAGAGAGTTATTCCAAATTCTGATTTGATTTGTTCGAGCCTAAATTGGCTGTAGGGCATTTGAAAAACCCTCTAAGAGAATTGACTGGTAAAATTAGATTTTATCACGCGATCGCCCAAAAAACCTTTAATTTTAATTAATATTTATCCTTTCACTTTCACAGGCAAAACGATCGCAAACTCAGTGCCAACTCCAGACTGGGACTTCGCCTCGATAGTGCCGCCATGTTTTTCTACCACAATCTGATGGGCAATTGCCAACCCCAATCCCGTTCCTTTCCCGACAGCTTTTGTCGTGAACAAATGGTCGAATATCTGTTTTTTTACTTCTTCTGGCATCCCGGTTCCGTTATCAGCAATTTGAATTATAATATAATCTTCCCCAATTAAATTAGTGCAAATCGTGATGCGGTTGGGATTGACAGCAATTTCGTGAAAAGTGCGTCCAATATTTAACTCTTCTAAGGCATCGATCGCATTGGCAAGTAAGTTCATAAAAACTTGATTTAATTGACCGGGAAAACATTCAATTTTAGGGATATTACCGTATTTAGCTATCACTTCAATCTGCGGGCGATTTTCGTTAGCTTTTAGACGGTGTTTCAAAATCAAAATAGCGCTATCAATGCCGTCGTGAATATTAAAAGGAACTTTGTAGTCTTTATCGCCTCGGGAGAATGTACGCAAACTGGTGCTGATGCTGGAAATGCGATCGCACCCGACTTGCATGGAATTAATCATCTTCGGTAAATCTTCCAAGAGATAATCGATATCTATCTCTTCGGCATGGTTCGCAATTTCCGATTTGGGTGCATCAGAGCGATACAATTCTAAGTGTTCTATTACATCCCCGAAACTTCTTTTAGCTTCACTTAAATTGCCCGAAATAAACCCAATCGGATTGTTAATTTCGTGGGCGACTCCGGCAACTAAATTACCTAAAGCCGACATTTTCTCATTTTGTACGAGTTGCAGTTGCGTTTGTTGTAAGTCTTTTAAAGTTTGTTCGAGGCGCTGATTTTGCTCTTGCAAAAGTTCCTGTGCTCGCTTACGCTCGGTGGCATCAACACCCAAACCAATAATCCCGATCCTCTCGCCATCGGATTTTTTTAACTGCACTTTTGTGACTTCTAAATAGTGCAGTTTGCCGTCCACAAACATTAGAGTTTCGTTGGAGTAATGGGGCGAATCTTGGGCAAGACAGGCTGCATCTGAAACCAGGCAATTCGCTGCATTTTCTCCTAGTATATCTTTGTAATGTTCGACAGCTAGTAAAGCGGAGAGAGGCACACCGATATCTTGACAAAAAGTGTTGTTGAAAAAGTGTACTTTTCCATGAGGATTAACCATCCAAATCCAAATCGGAGCGACATCAAGAATCGCTTGCAGCATTTGTTTTTGCTCGGCAAGCTGAACTTCTGTTCGGCTGACTTTTGTTAGCATTCGCTCTAATTTTTGGCTGTAATCCTGAGAATTTTTATATAGCAGAGCATTTGACAAACTGATGGCTGCTTGAGAACACAGGAGATTGAGATATTGCAGCCGATCGCGCGTAAAAACTCTTGCAGTTAACAGATTCTCTAGATACAAAATGCCGACTAACTTGTCTCGATCGAGAATCGGCAAACACGACAGGCTCTGCGGTTGGTATTTGAGGATGTAGGAGTCGGACTCCCAATCACATTGTTGAGGAATGTCCCGCAAAATCACAGGTTTTAACAATTCTTTAACGCAATCAACAATGTTTAGGGGCAGGATATCGCTGTTTTTATCGAGTGTTGCGGATGATAAGTCGATCGCCCGATCGACACCCAAATTGTCGATCGCTCTTGCAGCAGCAATTTCCCATTGATTGCCGTTTTGCAAAATCAGCACTCCTTTGTCAACGCCTGTATTTCTCATCGCCAGTTGTATCAGTTTGGCAATTAGTTGATCGAGATCTCTTTCACTAGAAAGCGCTTGACAAGCTTTTAGCAGAGTTGAAAAATTCCCAAAATCTGAGACTGTCGCCGACACAGACGGATTCATCAATGAAGGTACAGATTGATTTTGTTTGACAGGTATCGCGAAGGTTGCTAATGAATCTGTAGCGAGTTTAGCAGGCTGCAAAATCGCTGACAACAATTGAGGATAGCATTTTTCTAATTCATCAATTTTGGCTCTATCTCCCCAGCGCAGATAGCAATCATAGGTGTCTATCATGTAGACTGTAGCAATTTTTTCTCTTCCCAATGACAGGTAAAACTTAGCAGCGAGTTCGCAAGCAAGAGCTTCTTCATTCAAAAAATCGTTAGCTTTAGCTCCGGCAATAGCTCGATCGTAAAGTTCCATTGCTTCTGTAGTCTTCCCAAAAACGCGAAGCCATTCTGCTTCAACCAGATCTAATTTGTGCTGGTGACTATTCGGGTTACGCTGCGCGAATTCTTTGAGGTTTTTTTGAATTACAAAAACACGTTTTAGGATTTGTTTTCGCTTTGTCGGTGCGGCATCTTCATAGATTGCTAAATCTGCCAGCGCATCGTAAAATTCGTGCATCATAGTTACTAGCATTACAACACAACTTTCCCATGAATCTTGTTGGTATCTCCCTGTCTAACTACTTCGGATTGCGGCTGGAATTTATTGCCGATCCGGCGTCTATTTGTGCTAAGATTTATCCCATTTTATCTGGCAGGTTACTATAAATAAAACTTCCCATATAGGAATCTTTCATATATTTTAAAATAACTGACCTCCTTTCGATTTCGTCCTGGAATATCTGTTTGCTTGATGACTATTTCGAGCGATGCAATTAACTGTCACGCGATGCAACTCGACGATCGCATTCTGGCACAACCGCCTCGCAGAAGTCCACAACAAATCGGTAACTGCGGGCGTAGGTTTTTATACTGCGGGCAGGAATTGCGCCCGGAATATCTAGATTTTTGGTCGTTTCGCGCCGATCGGGAAACTACAAGAGTTTGCTACAGGCGGGTTAGCGGTTTCAATCGCCCACAGCCCCGAAAGCGGTTCGATAAATCGGTGTAAAATTCGCGATCGGGCGATCTCCAGGCATTACCGCAGTCAAATGTACTGCATCTATTGTTGCATCCATATTGGCTGACCCCAAGCCAGGAATTAAGTTGAAAATAGTTAGTGTATCTATCTTAGGGCATAAACAGCATAATTTTCGAGCTTTCGAGCTAAAATTCTACTGATCTACTACGGAATAGTATTTTATACTGGGACGATCGGGATTAGAGTTAATTACTTACGTATAAGTTTCTGCGGTTAATATTAAATGCCTTATATGAACGCAAAACACTGGTGTCTTGCGTATTAATGCGCCAATGCAGTGTGCCTAAAAATACTTGTTAATGTTCAGTAAATCTAATATATGAGAATTGGAAATTGGGCATTGGGCATCGGCCAAAGAGGGCATCGGGAATTGGTTGTTATTAATTATCACCAACAACTCACAACTGACAACCAACAAATAACAACCAACAAATAACAACTGACAACTGACTACTAAGAGGGCGGGCACGGGGGCACCGCCCCTACTAACTACTAACTACTGACTACTGACTACTGACTACTGACTACTGACTACTGACTACTTTCGCCCGAGCAACAAATAAGTCATCATTTCTCCTTTACCTTTAATTTCAACAGCACCGCGCATTTTAAAGGAAAAATTATCTTTCAAACGCTCATAAACCGCAGCAGTCACCTGAATTTCTCCCGGAATACCGTTTGATTCCATCCGGTGAGCAACATTCACTGTATCCCCCCACAAATCGTAACTAAATTTAGTTAAACCAATGACTCCCGCCACCACCCCACCAATATTTATCCCAATGCGGAGACTAAAAGTTTGATTGTGTTTGAGATTGAAGCTAGCGAGAGCAGCTTGCATATCGAGTGCCATTTGGGCGATCGCCTCTGCGTGATTTTCTTGCGGTTGGGGCAAACCGCCGACTACCATGTAAGCATCACCAATAGTTTTGATTTTCTCTAAACCGTGCTCTAACGATAACCGATCGAATTGACTAAAAATTTGATTGAGAACTTTCACCGTTTCTGCCGCACTTTTTTGAGATGCAAAATTTGTAAATCCCACCAAATCAGCGAATAAAACGCTGACATCCGAAAAGCTGTCAGCAATTATGCTTTGTCCTTCCTGCAAGCGATCGGCAATCGGTTTAGGCAAAATATTTAAGAGCAATTCTTCAATTTCTTCTTTCTGAAATTTGGTTGTTTCCAAGAGCAACCGCGTTTCAATTTCTGCCTCTTCCCGAGAAGCAATTTCCCGCTGCAACATCTGATTTTTATGCGTAAGTTGCAGTTCTAATTCCCGCAGCCGCAATTGATTTTCAACCCTAGCTAGCACTTCTACTGCTTCAAAAGGTTTAATAATGTAATCCACCCCGCCAATATTAAAGGCTTTCACCTTATGAGAAACTTCTACCAAAGCACTCAGAAAAATAATGGGAATGCCGCGAGTGCGATCGCTAGCTTTCAAGCGACTGCAAACTTCATAGCCATCGATCCCAGGCATCATAATATCTAGCAAAATTAAGTCAGGTTGAGTCAACTCCACAGCTTCGAGTCCCCGTTGGCCGCTAGATGCAAGTCGTACTTCATAGCCTTTTTTCGACAAGATTCGCTCCAGTAAACTTAAATTGTTAAGAGTGTCGTCAATAATTAAAATACTGCCCCTGAATTTTTCAAAAGATAGTTGATTCATCAGCTTGCTAGGAAGTTAGTTAAACTTATAGCCTTTCTCAGAAAGATGAGGTACTCATGGGCATCGGGGATAGGGCATCGGGCATCGGGCATACCTCACTTTTTTGAGAACCGCTATAAGATTGGTTTAAATTCAAAACTTACGCACGGTGCATCGAAATCTTTTTTTTCATGAAACTACTTGTTGAAGCAGGGAGAAAGAGCGATTGGCCCTATTTTTGATGTACGAATGCCTCCTTGACTCAAATGTATACTAATTTGTCAGGCACAACAAAAGCTTTGCCAAAAACTTCATGTTGTGGGTAAATTCGATCGCCCTCCATGTAGATTGATTGACTGGTAAGTTGATTGACTGCTTGGTACCCGTTTTGAAAACAAACATATCGCACTATTCCCACCGCTGTTGCAATTTACACTACACTCATGGACTTACTGGCACAGTTGGCGGGGCTAATTTTCCCGAAATTCTTAGTATAGCTGGATTTAAAAGTACGATCGACATGGCGGGCGATCGAGAAATGGGCGTGATTTTTTCGTCATATCATCCCTGAGTCTCTGGTGCCACATTTTATTAAGAAATAATACAATAATTTTACACATGGGGAAACTCGGGAAGGGAGCAAGTCAAACCATGCGATTAGCGATCGGATCGAGTACAATTTTGATAAGATTTAAGATTCAGAAAAAATTTGCTATTGTCCGTCGGGGTAACAACAATGAGCGATCGACCAATCATTCTCGGTATTGTCGGAGACAGCGCAGCAGGCAAAACCACCCTGACGCGGGGAATTGCCCAAGTATTGGGGCCAGAAAATGTCACTGTGATTTGCACAGACGACTATCATAGGTATGACAGACAGCAGCGCGCCGAAATCGGGCTCACAGCACTGCATCCCGACTGCAATTACCTCGACATCATGCAGCAGCACCTCAGCCTGCTGCGTACAGGTCAAGCAATTCTCAAACCCATATACAACCACCACTCAGGTACATTCGATCCCCCGGAATACATCAAGCCAGAAAAATTTGTAATAGTTGAAGGTTTGCTGGGTTACTCAACCCGAACCATCCGCGATTCTTACGATGTCAAAGTGTATCTTGCTCCCCCAGAAGAGTTGCGAACTCAGTGGAAAGTTAAGCGCGATATTATGAAGCGCGGTTATACTGAAGAACAGGTACTTGCAGAAATAGAAAAGCGGGAACCGGATTCAGAAAATTATATTCGCCCCCAGCGCAAATTTGCCGATGTTGTAGTTAGTTTTTACCCGCCAGAAGCCGACAAAGAATCAAATTTGAGCGTGCGTTTAGTCCTGAGACCAACAATTCCTCACCCTGATTTTACTGAGATTTTAGCTCAAGGCAGCGATAGTTTTAAACCGGCCATTCGTTTGGGACTCGATCGCGATATGGGGAAACCAGTAGATGTTTTAGAAGTAGACTCCCACGCTACGAGCGAACAAGTAAACGAACTGGAAAAGATTTTGTGCAACGAAATGCCCCACCTGCGGGGATTTTGCAGTGCCCAAGGCAACCCGGAAATTGGCAAACTAATCGGCACAACTGGCGAAGTTTTGCAAAGTTACCCGCTAGCTTTGACGCAGTTGCTAGTTGCATATCACATGATGAAAGCAATTCATGTGTATTAGTTAGTTGTTAGTTGTTAGTTGGCAGTTGGCAGTTGGCAGTTGGCAGTTGGCAGTTGGCAGTTGGCAGTTGGCAGTTGGCAGTTGGCAGTTGTTAGTTATTATTGCCATAACCAATAACCAATAACCAATAACCAATAACCAATAACCAATAACCAATAACTAATGTGAGGGCAAAGTCTGATTAACTGTCGCCAATTGCTGAACTTGCAGCGATACTGGCAACTGACTTTGAGGTGCGGGAACCATTTCGCCTCGGAAGTCGAGGAGAGTGACGAGCAGCAGGTAGGCAACTGCTAGGATTACAGAAATGACGCCGGTGATAATAGCAATAATTTTTGAACGTTCCATATTCAGAATATTTTAAGTGCAGCTAATCTTAGTTTAACATTAAATGGAGCAATTATTAAGGGACTTATGCAATACAATATAATCAGGTGCTACTTATTTTTATGACGAAAATGGAACCTGTTATAGATGCGCCAACTTCCACCCAGATGCCAGGGGCTACCCCAGTGGTGCAAACATTCGATCTGGGGAAGTTCTACCGTACTGGCTTCTGGATGAACGAAAAGATTGAATCGCTCAAAAATTGCACTCTGACTGTCTCTGAGGGGGAAACTTTCGGGCTGTTAGGGCAGAATGGAGCGGGGAAAACTACGCTGCTGAAGACTTTGCTGGGGATAGTGCGGCCGACTTCTGGCAGGGCGCTGTTGTTGGGGAAGCCTTTGGGCGATCGCACTGTGAAGCAACGAGTCGGCTATTTGCCAGAAAATCCCTATTTTTACGATTATCTCACGGGCTGGGAATTTTTGCAATTTGCGGCGGGCTTATTTCAAATCCCCCCCTCGATTCAGCGGCAGCGAATTCCGCATTTACTAGATTTAGTTGGGCTAGCTCAATCGGCGGCAATTAAAAAACAGTTGCGCCAGTATTCTAAGGGAATGCTGCAACGGATCGGCATGGCTCAAGCTTTGATTAACAATCCCGATGTAGTATTTTTGGACGAACCGATGTCTGGTTTAGATCCGATGGGGCGCTATCAGATGCGGGAGATAATTTTATCGCTGAAAAATCAAGGGAAAACGATTTTTTTTAATTCGCACGTACTCTCGGATGTGGAGAAGATTTGCGATCGGGTGGCAATTTTGGCTCGCGGTGAGTTAATCTGTGTTGGTGCGATCGATGAACTTTTGGGTAATACTAAAACTTACCGAGTTCAAGGTAAGGGTGGCCATTTGAATATTCTGCAAAAATGGATACCGGATATGGAAGTTGATAATGATTTATGGTACGGTCATTTGCAGGGACATCCGAAGGACTTTATTGCTAATTTGAGCGTGATGGGAGGGCAGCTAATTGGGATGAATTTGGCTAAGCCTTCTTTGGAAGAGTTTTTTATTCAGCAACTGCAAGAAAGAGGTATTTATTCGAGCAGTTGAAATAGGGATATTTGTTGAAAACGGCTACCGCCGAGGCCAGATCCGATCGATGGACAGGATGAAAACCCTGCCAAGAATAACTTGCTTGTTTTTCTTGGCATCAACCGCCCGAGTTAGGTGATGTTAGACAGGCCATGCAATCGCAGTTTGACCTTAGAATCCCCGCGCTTTTACGTGCCCGGAGTATGTCCGCGACGGAACCAAGCGAATATATTAAAATCTCCCTGCATTTTCTGCAATTCTTGTTGGTGCTGCTTGGCTGTAGCATAATACCACTGGCAATAAAGCTCAAATTCTTGACGGTATTTAACTTCGTCATAAAACTCACGGACAACTTGATGTCTCTGAAAAATTTCAGCCGTTGGAGTCGGTTCTGGGACAATGTTTTGTAGCTCGTGGGGCAACATAATTGTTTGGGGGCGACTGTGGCAAATATTTGGTGTGATTACTTTAAGTTAACACATTAAATCCTCGAATTTTAGATTTGGGATTTTAGAATTTATAAGATTTATAAAAAATCGTGCGTTGAGTTGGTTTATTCAGAGATTGTCGTGCTGGTGCGTCGCTGGGTAGATTTTTAGGATCGCAAATTAAATAATTTACAGAAGTTCGTGGGATGGGCGGGACGCCCGTCCTCTCTGGACGGGCGGGACGCCCATCCCACAATAATCATCATCAATATTGTTGCATTGATTGTTCTTGCTTGATATTAGTTAAAATTCTGCAATCCCAAATCCAAAATCCAGAATCTAAAATCCATTAAAGCCATCCCCGCAGGCGATATACGATTAAGCCGATGTATTCTTTTAGAGCTTTAGTAGATTGGTGTAGATAATAGGTATCCGGCAATAAGTCGAGGGCGAATGCTAGCCCGTTGCTTTGAGATGTGGCGATATCCTGCTGGGTTATCTGAAAATCTGTTGGTGCTGGGATTACTTTTATTCCCTGGCGCTGAAAAATCAAGAGGGATCGAGTCATGTGCATCGCCGATGTCACTAGCAAAACGGGCTTTTTGATGTTTTTTGCGTCTAAGATTTGCCGCACGTTGACGGCATTTTGATAGGTGTTGTGGGAATCGGGATCTTGCAGAATTGCTGATGCCGGTATGCCCATTGTTTGGGCAATTTCTGCCATATCTGCCGATTCGGGAGAGCCCTCACCTTTCCAATCTACTCTACCGCCACTGAGCACTAACAGGGGAGCTTTGCCTTGACGGTAAAGTCGGGAAGCGTATATTATACGATCGCCCGCTTCCCCCAATTCTACCCAAGGGCGGGGCGCTAGTCCTGCTTTCACACCGCCACCCAACACGATAATCGCTTCAGCTTGAGGGAACTCGGCGGTTGGTAAATTTTGCCATTCGAGCGATCGCACTAACGATTTTGACACCCAACCGCTACTCCCAAGCAGTAAAATAATTAGAGCCCCAGCCATTGGTGCTGCCGCCCATTTGGGATGCTTCCAAAGCACGATTAAAGCCGCCATCATTAACAGGCAACTGAACCCCAAAGGATAAATAAACAGCGGTAAAAGTTTAGACAGAAATACAAACATTCAGGAAGTAATTAAAATTGCTCGTTAGCGGGAATTCGGAATTCGGAATTGGGCATTGGGCATTGGGCATTGGGAATTGGTAGAGTTATTGCCAAGATTTTATTAATAAGAAAACCACAGATTAAAGGCAGATGTACCGAGATAAACGCAGATATGGCTTTTCTCAAAAAGATGAGGTATGACTGACAGCTTATATAACCACTAAACTCAGATAAACTCAGAGGGCTAAAGCCCAACAACGTACTTCATCTTTCTGAGAACCGCTATATTTTTAAAATAGGCAAGCTTGGGAGTGGCAGGGATCTGCTAACTATTTTGGTCTAAAAGTTTAATTTTTATGATTGAGTTTTGAAGTTTACACTGTTAAAATTAAAGCTCAAAACTCAATACTAAAAACAAATCGGTGCTAGCGACGATCCTCAGGCTCTGATAGCCAGTCAAAGAATGAAGTAGGCTCACGCCGGGAGGTTTTGTATTTATGCCCGTCTACTTCCACGACTTCTTTATTGAGGATAGCATCCGAGGTTTTCTCCTTGGAACGTGTATTCGGGTTGAGTAGTAGTTCATTGTGCCACCAAGCAACCATTAAGCCTGCTGCCACGCCGCCGAGGACACCAAGGCCAATACTCACGGGCAGACTACATCCTACTAAGCGAAACCCAACGGTAAACAACACGAACCAGATCAGCGCGGGGTTAAACCCCTTGGAGTCTCCGTTAAATTTTGCCATGAGCTGCAAGTTATTTTTGTAATAATACAGAAAGATATTGACAATATTAGCAGAGAATGAAATTCATCGCGGGCGATCGCACTCCAACTACTTCCCACAAATCAAATTTAATTGTACATCTAAGTCTTGTGCGGTATCTACAACGTTTAGAGAAATTTGCTCTAATTGTGTAAAAGGTTCTGCTTCTGCTTGCTGCGAGGTCAATAGTTCTGCTGTGGCGTCGGCAATATCGCCTCTGCGCTGTTGCAGTCGTTGTCGCAATACTGCCATTGGTGCGGTGCAGTAAACGATTTGCAGGGGCAAGCCGTGGGATTGAGCCAGATTCATCGCATCGGTTCTCCAGTTTTGGCGATCGAACTTAGCATCTAAAATCACATCCCAACCTCGGTCAGCCAGCATTATCCCCAACTCTAACAATCTACCATAAGTCCGTGCCGTCATCTCATCCGAGTACAAATCTTGACCACCGCGTTCATTTAAAGGAATTCCCCCTAAATGTTTGCGAACAGCATCGGATCTAATGTGAATCGCCCCAGTGTGGCGGGCCAAATATCGAGCCGCTGTACTTTTCCCAGAACCAGACAAACCAGACATCAAAGTTAACTTTCCCGAGCGCGGCTTTGTGTATTCCCAAGCCAGTTTGTAGTAATGAGCGGCACTCTGTGAAATCTGTGCTTTTTCATTAGTAGAAACCGCTTCATCGTCCAACATTAACGAAGTTACTTTTGCTCTCACATAAGCTTGACGGCTCAAATACAGCGGCAGCACTTGCAGTCCTTCCCAATCGCCTGTTTGTTCGACGTAAGTATTGAGAAAAACATTTCCTAAATCTCTGCGCCCCCGCGATTCCAAATCCATGACGGTGAAAGCAATATCGTACATGACATCCACAAAGCGAAAATGCTCGTTAAATTCAATGCAGTCAAACAGCAATATTTTATCTTGCCACCAAGCGATGTTCCGCAAGTGCAAATCTCCGTGACACTCGCGAATTTTATTGTTAGCAATCCGTCGCTCGAACAAGTCTTGATTTTCATCAAAAAACGCATCAGTATAATCTTTAGTTTCCCGATATTGACTCGCAGTCTGCGGCCCGCCGATATATTTTTGGGAAATCCGGTAGTTGTTATCTATTGCTGTACGAATCTGAGTGACTTCGCCAAATTTGCGAATGTAGCTATTACTAACTGCCCTGCTGTGAAACCTAGCAACTTCGCGCCCTAAGTCTGCCATAATTTGCTCGGTCAATAGTCCGTGTTCCAACAAACTGAGCAACAGTGAATCTTGAGGAAACTGCCGCATTTTAAGCGCGTATTCTACAGCAACTTGGGTGGGATTTACATCTGGTGAATTACTGCCAAATTGAAACGCATCGCCACTTTGAATAATTGGCAAAACTTCGAGATAGATTTCCGGTGCTGTGCGTCGGTTCATTTCCAATTCTTGGATGCAGAAATGCTGCCGTTTCTCCACAGTCGAATAGTCCAAAAAGCCAAAATCGACTGGCTTCTTGATTTTGTAAGTATAATCTCCAGTCAGCAGGACAAAGGAAATGTGAGTCTGAATTAGTTGCACTGGTTCTGTCACCCCGTGCGGGTAAAACCCGGGCTGCAACATCTGCTGAATCAGAGGTGGGAGACAAGTCATATCGATTTTGGATTTTAGATTTTAGATTTTGGATTGAGGATTTTTAGATTGGGGATTGGGGATTTTTAGATTGGGGATTGGGAATTTTTAGATTGGGATTGGGGATTTTTAGATTGAGGATTTTTAGATTGGGGATTTTTAGATAGGAGATTTTCAGATTTTGGATTGAGGATTTTTAGATTTTAGATTGGGGATTTTTAGATTTTAGATTGGGGATTGAGGATAGGTATTTTTAGATTGGGGATTAGGGATTGGGGATTGAGGATTTGGATTTGGGGATGCAAGGATGTTGACTTTCATCCGATTTATTATAGAGTTGATAGGGGAGCATCTCAATTTTGCAAAAAGCATTTTTTTTTATAGTGCGAGCGTCCCCGCTCGCGATTTGTAGCATACGCGAGCGGGGACAGCACTATAAATGCAAAACTAAGATGCTCCCGTTGATAGTTAGTGTAAACCAAAAATTAGTGATGACAGAAAACAATCCAGAATCCGGTTCCGTAGATGTGTTTGGCGTGGGCAATGCCCTTGTAGACATCCTAGCATTAGTCGAAGATGATTTTGTGGTCAAGCACGGGCTGAATCGCGGCGCGATGACGCTGATGAATTCGGAAACACAGGGGGGAATTTTGCACGATTTGGAACACAATTCGCTGCAAATGCGATCGGGGGGTTCTGCGGCAAATACGATGATTGGTTTGGCTCAGAGTGGCGGTAAAGGCTATTATTCGGGGAAGGTTGCTAAGGATACTAACGGCGAATTTTACCGCCAAGATTTGCTGGAGGCTGGGATTGATTTTAATGTGCATCCTGCTACTGAGTCGAATGGGCCCACGGGTACTTGTGTCGTGCTGACTACGCCGGATGCGGAACGCACGCTGTGTACTAATTTGGGGGTTTCTACTACTCTGGCGGCGACTGATATTGATGTCGATCGCCTGTCTCACTGCAAGTACAGTTATGTTGAGGGCTATCTTTGGGATGCGACCGAGCCGCGAAAGGCTAGTATTGAGACGATGGAACAGTCTAAGCGTCTGGGTGTGAAGGTGGCTTTTACTTTTTCGGATGGCTTTTTGGTCGATCGATTTGCGGATGATTTTCACAAGGTGGTTTCGGAATATTGCGATGTCATTTTTTGCAACTCTGACGAAGTTCGGAGCTTTTTCAAGGAGGAATCTCTGGAAGAGTGCGCTCGCAAGATGAGCGAGATTTCGGATTTGGCTTTTATCACAAATGGGGACAAAGGCTGCATGGTGGTGGAAAACAAACAGATTGTAGATGTGGCTGGATTTCCCGTAAAGGCGATCGATACTGTGGGTGCTGGCGATGCTTTTGCAGGCGGTGTTTTGTTTGGAATTACTAATGGTTTGAGCGCTGAAAAAGCGGCTCGTTGGGGCAATTATTTGGCTTCAATGGTGGTGCAGATTCACGGCCCTCGTCTTGAGGGTTCTCAGGCTCATTTGCTGAACCAGGTGATTTCTGGTTAGTAGTTGAAAATGGCGATCGCACTTTTTGTCGTAAGGGGCGATCGCCTGTGGAACTAATCGGATACAAATACATTAATCTACTACTTCAAAGGACAAGGAGAAGTTACCTAAAACGTTCTGTCAGAGTGAAAACAGTTTTATGGTGGAAAGTAGCGATAAATATCTTTCCGGTGAAGCACCCTGGCAAAAGTAACAGTTTCGCCATCAAAATAAAAACCTATTCGATAGTCACCAATCCGAAGCTGATAGGCATTATCATCCCCTTTCAATTTTTTCAAGTTAATAATTGCCTGTAATATCAAGTCCGGTCGATTAACATAACAAAAATTGTTCGTAGTGTGGACTTTAGTCCGCAGTATGTTGCGGACTAAAGTCCACACTACGAACCTTCAATGGGAAATGGGAATAAGCTACCTTATCGACACCCATCGCACCCGACACGATCGCCTTTTTCGTGTAGTACAATATAGTTATATTCGTGTTATACGCGTAACTATAACCGCATCATGCCATGTCACAGCCAAAGTCCCCAAAACCCAAAATGGCGACAATCCGCGAGATTTACGATCGCATTTTATGGGATAGTCGTTTAGACCATCGTGCCTTTAGCCTTGGTTTTAGCGATCGCATTTCTGGTAATATGCGGGAAAAGCCTTTGTCAGAATGGGCAGTCGATGGCGATATTCCCTGGCATCGGATTCGTTATGTTAAATGTGGGGAAACAATTGTTTGGGATCGCGATCGGCTGGTAGACTTGTTTACTACTGGAGAATTACCAGTCGCGGCATGGGTTGTCGCCACGGAAAATATAGAATCGGCAAACCAGCAACTGCAAATCGATCCTCAACAATCAAATCCCACCTTTGTGAAAGACTTCCCGACTAGATCTATTTACCAATACAATCAACAAAATTGGCAAGCCAGGAATTTGCCCTTAGAGTCGGTAACGATAACCAGATTAAAAATTGTCAGTTATAACGTATTATCAGATCTCTACGAGTCAGAACTTACCGAGACAGCCCAGCGAATTCCGATAATTATAGAGCATCTGCGTCAGTGTGATGCCGATATTATCGCCCTTCAAGAAGTAACACCGCGTTTATTAGAAAAATTATTAGCTGAGGATTGGGTTCAGGCTTATCATATCTCCGAATCTCCCCAAGGCGAAACGCTGGAATGGCACGGTTTATTAGTGCTATCGCGATTGCCATTTACTTTAGTAGAATATCGCTACTCGCCACGGAAGCGGGTATTAGTAGGAAAGTGGTTGCTGAATAGTAAAACTCTCAATGTCGCCGCCGTCCATTTCACCAGCGATTACAATAAAAATTCTGAAAAAGTCAGGTATAAGCAACTTAATATCTTGCTAGAATACCTAAACTCACAGCCGGGAGATTGTCTAATTGTTGGCGATTTCAATGCCAAAGACAACGAACCAGCAGAGATATTAACGACAAACAATTTTATCGATCTTTGGCAAACACTGCATCCCGAAGATCCGGGATACACTTTCCATCCCCAGGCTAATCCTTTGGCAGCATTAATGAGTCTAACTGGACTTGCGGGACGGTTAGATAGGATGATGTTACGGAGTCAGAACCGAGATTGGATATCTCGTCAAATAGAATTATTTGCCTGCAATCCCATACCAGATACAGAAGGAAAAATCTATCCCTCAGATCATTTTGGTCTCCTCACCCAACTAGAATCCATCACCTGTTTGCAAACCATCTCACCTGTCTATAAAAGTGCAGTTGTCATCATTCCACCGGATGACATTTTACCTGCAATTCAAAGTATTCGCCGCCGTTGCGATCGGCAATTTCATCGTTGGATGCCTCATATCAATATAATATATGGTTTTCTGCCAGAATCATATTTTTCAGAAGCAGCAGCAGCCATTACCCAAGCACTGACAAAACTAGAACCATTTACTATAACTTTATCAAACTTTGAAACTTTCACGCACTCTTCTAGCTGTACGGCATGGTTAAATCCGATTCCTCAACCTGCCGATCCACTGCATCAATTACAAGCAATACTTCAACAAATATTTCCGCAATGTGATGAACAAAGTAGCAAATCAGCTAACGGATTCACACCCCATTTAACTGTAGGTCAATTTGACACAACCGAAGTCGCCAAAACCGAACTTTCCCAATGGCATCCAGTCAAATTTCAAGTAGACTCGATCGCCCTAATTAGCCGCCGCGATAACGAACCATTCGAGATTAGATATCGGATACCTTTAAAATCAGCAACTCCCTCAGAAATTTCCGGCGCAAAAACAGGAGAAAATGAGTCTAACTTATCGCTAATCCAAATAATCGACCAACTCGATCCCAAACTCACTCAAACACAGACACTGCATCAAGAACTAATTCAGTCGATCGTCACCCAAGCCTGTCAAGAATGTTTAGGCTACCAACCATTATTACAGCAAATTGGATCGGCGCGGATCGGCATACAAAGCAGCCACAGCGATTTAGATTTACTTTGTATAATTCCTGCCCCTTTAACAGGAGAAACATTCCTCAAACAGGTACAAACTAGATTAGCAGGATTGTGCTATTGCTCCCAACTGGTAAAATCGGGGAGAGTACCAGTATTGAGAATGGAAATAGAAGGAGTGGCAGTCGATTTACTCTCTGCCACAACCCTCGGACAATTCCAGATAATTGAACCATTATCTCAAGAGGCTAGACCATTTTTTGATGCCGTCAGTTGGAGTGCCGTAGTAGGTGCTTTGGAAGCGGATTTAATGGTAGATACAGTCAGCCAACATTTGTCCTGGGATTTATTTATAAACTTGTTAAGGGCGGTGCGAACCTGGGCGAAAGCACGTCAGATTCACGGTAATGCTTGGGGATTTCTCGGTAATTTTTCTTGGGCATTACTGACAGCTTGGAGTTCTATTCATAGCGAACACTTAAACCTAGATATATTACTTGCTCATTTTTTCCAAATCCTCAGCCAACACGATTGGACTCAACCAATAGCATTAACTGAAGCCGGAACACAGTATCAAGTACAAAAATCGCGGGAATGGTTGCCTGTAATTACATCGATCGCACCTTGTCAAAACAGTACCAGAAATGTCACGCGATCGACCGCAGAAATATTGCGCCGCGAATTGGGTCGCGGTGCAGAAATTGCGTCGGAAGTATTGGCGGGAAATACCACTTGGACAACTCTATTTGAGTCCGTTGATTTACTGGAACAATCAAATGCGTTTTTAGTATTGACGGTAAGTAGTGCAGAAGTTGGTAATTTAGAAAAATGCGGCGGCTGGATTGAAGGTCACATAATTGGATTAGCGATCGATTTAGAGCAAAAACTAAATATTTCTGTCAGACCTTGGCCTGGAATTCGGAGAAGGCAAAATCTAGTTAGTGTCGTGCTAGGTATCATCTGTAATATAGATGAAGATTCTGGTGCGATCGCCCAAATTAGCAATGAGTTTATCGATCGGTTCAATGCTGCTAACGATTGTAGCAGTATCTTGCAGATCGAGTTGTGCGATCGCGACTCATATCATGTCCAGTCGGGTTGGTCACATTGTACCTCATCTACCTGAGAAAGGCTACAGAACCCATTTGACATCTTTTCTTGAACAAGAAAGGCAGATCGATCGGTCGTCTGGTGTAACTCAATGGTAAAATTGTAATTCAACTGTAGCGCTCCGATGAATTTGCATCCTACATTCCCAAATAAAAACTCAAATTAGCGCCTCCACCGAGTCACTAACCTACCAGCGTTATCTGCGCCTAGCAGTTTTTAAAGAAATGGATTTACCAAAATTTTTATGAATATAAAATGGTCGATAAAAAACTTATTTCGATCGCAGAACTTCTGGATAATTGTGCTAGTTGTGGCCATCTCTAGGATTGTCTTAAATTCGCAGCTTGACGAGTGGATTGGTGTAGCGCCACCTTCAGCAGCAATCGAACGTCTCGCCACCGCCACCACCATGACGCGGGAAGCGCAACAAATTTTCTACCGGCAAACTCCAACCATCGAACCCAAGCAAACCTTCTTTAAAATCTGTCAAACAAAAGAAAAGGTGAAGGATACCTTAATTATCTTTGGGTGCTATTTCACCAACGGTAAATCGGGCAAAATCGCGATTCAGTCGGTTACAGACGATCGATTTCAAGGCGTGATGGAAGTGACAGCAGCCCATGAAATGCTCCATGCCGCTTACACTCGCCTCAGTCCATCGGATCGCGACAAGCTAACACCCCAACTCAAACAAGCTGCTTTGCAAATCAAAAACGATCGCTTGTCTAGCATATTGAAGCAATACCAGCAAAAGGATATAGCTTTGTATGTTAACGAATTGCACTCGTATCTGGGGACAGAACTCGGCTATCTCGGCGATGTCGAACTCGAACAATACTATCAGCGTTACTTTCGCGATCGCCAACAAGTGGTAAAGTTAGCCGATCTGTCTCAAGAGATCGTGCGAAAATTAGATGAGAAATCCCAGCAACTCAAACCTGAAATTGAGACCTTAGAAGCAAGTCTCGCACAAACCAAGCAAACAATCAAAGAGCACAATCTCGAACTCGGATCGAAGAAACGCAATCTAGATGCGTTGCAATTGGATTTAATGCGTTTTAAGGAACAAGCTGAAGAATCTTACCGACAGGGTAACGGCTCTCCAGAAAAGGTGTTTCAGTTTGAACAAAAAAAATCTGATTACAATCAAAAAGTGCAAGAATTTAACGATGGAGTGCGCGAACAGCAGGAGCGCGTTGCTGCTTTTCAAGAGCAATTCGATATTTACAAGCAGAAAGTGAACGATTACAATGCAATTGCTCGTGAAGAAAAAGCCCTCTTCGACGATCTCAAAGCTACCCCACCAGTCAAGCTCGAAGCCCCAGCCGGCCATGATTCCCATCTTGCCAAATGAGATCGTGCTCCTTATTAGGTACGTTGTTGCGCTTCAGCGCTCTTTGCTAATCTTAGGAAAGAGCGCTAAAGCGCAACTACATACCTTGACCTATTGGTAGTTTTATATATCCTATCCTGACAGGAGGGTTTTATTGCAGTCACACAAATTAGGTACGTTGTTGCGCTTGGGCACTCTTTGCAAATATTAGGAAAGAGCGCTGAAGCGCAACTACATACCTTAGCCTATTAGTAGTTGTATATATCCTATCCAGAAAGGACGGTTTTATTGTAGTCAGAGAAATTAGGTACGTAGTTGCGCTTGGGCGCTCTTTACAAATATTAGGAAAGAGCGCTGAAGCGCAACTACATACCTTGGCCTAAAACTTTTATTATAATACCAACGGAAGTGTCACCACACAAGTTGTACCAATACCAACTTCACTGGTAATCTCAATACTACCTTGATGCAAGTCAACGCACTTTTTAACCACGATCAATCCCAATCCCGTACCAGGGATAGTTCGGACATTCTTACCTCGGTGAAATGGCTCAAACAACTGCTTTATATCTTCTGGAAAAATGCCAATTCCTCGATCGCAAACCTGGAGTAGCACCTGATGCAACTGAAACTCTAAACCAAGATGCACATTACCTCCCTTAGGCGAATACTTAATCGCATTGGATAATACGTTGGACAGAATCGATCGCAACAATTTTTCATCCAAGCAAACGGGAATTGGATTTCCTTCACAGGTAAAGGTGATGGTATACTGACTGCCAGCGCTGAGCCGCATTTCTTCCACAAATTGTTCGCAAAATTTGTCCAAAACCAAAAATTTTGGATTAAATTCTAGTTTCCCAGTTTCGGCGCGATTGATGGTTAAAATATCGTCGAGCAATTGCACCATATTCCTTACAGAATCCTGAATTCGGTGCAGGTTTCTCAGTCGCTTTTGGGAGTCATTCCATTCGTCTGGGCTGTTTTCTAGAATTTGAGCTGCTGCTAAAGCCGTACTGAGTGGAGTGCGAAATTCATGGGATGCCATTGAAAAAAAACGGGTTTTCAGAATACTCAGTTCTTTTTCGCGCTCCAGGGCTAACCGAATTTCGTCCAGTCGTTTTCGTTCGGTGATGTCACGAGTATTGACGATAATTTGTGTGGTGGCTGCATTGTTTATAAAAGGCTGGCTAATCGCTTCCAAGGTTCGCCAAGAATTATCTTTGTGCCGATAGCGGAATTCAATGGGACGGTTGAGTTCTGCACTTTGCCAAGTATTGGTGAGACTTTGATAAGTAGTGGTAAAATCATCTGGGTGAATTGGCTCAAATATTTTTTTCCCCACGAGTTCAGATACTAAATACCCTAAGACTTTTTCCACAGAAGGACTGACATAGCCGATCGTACCATCTGTATCTAGAATCATAATGATGTCTAGAGCATTTTCAATGAGCGATCGAAACCGTTCTTCGCTATGTCGCAGGGCTTGTTCTGCTTGTTTTCGTTCGGTGGTGTCTCGCTGGATGGCGATCCAGTGAGTATACCAACCCGTGCGATCGCCAACAGGAACAATACTAAATTCATTCCAATATTCGGAGCCATTTTTCCGATAATTAATCACTTCAACGGTGACAGATTCCCAACGCGAAAGTGCTATCCGAATTTTGTCTAATTCTGTGCTATCGGTTTTTTTACCCTGCAAAATCCGGGGTGTTTTACCCAAAACTTCTTCTAGGCTATATCCTGTAATCTGGGTAAATGCTTCATTGACATAGATGATGCGAAGACCAACTTCATCGATCGCTTCCGCTTCGGTAATTACGACGCCATCATTTGTGTTAACAACAACTGATTGGAGGAGTCGCACCTGTTCTTCCTGTTGCTTTTGTTCGGTAATGTCGGCAATCACTGCGACAATGCCCTCAATCTGATTCTCACTATTCTTTAAAGGAGCAGCGGAGAAGATAATGTCGATCGCACTTCCGTCTTTTTTGTGGCGGCGCAGTTCGACACTATATGTGATTCCTTGCAGGAGATTGCTGCGGAGAGTGGAATAATTTTCTAATGGATCGTCGATAAAAATTGGGTTGGGATGGTTGATGACTTCTGCTTCAGTCCAACCAAACATCTGTTCGGCGGCAGGATTCCAAATTTTGACGTACCCTTCTATATCCAGCGTGAAGATAGCGCGAGGAGAGGCGCTAATCAGGGTTTTTAGGGTGTGGTTGGTGTGGCGCAGTTCTACTTCGGTGCGCTGTCGTTCGCCAATTTCGTCTCGTAGAGCGACGTTGGCTTCAGCTAATTCTTCGGTACGTTGTTGGACGCGCTGTTCTAGTTCGGCGTTGAGTTGTTGAAGCTGTTGGTATAATTCTGACTGTTGAATGGCGATCGCCACCTGCGTCGCTAGTTGCTGCATTAACTCCAATTCCCAGGTTTCCCAGATGCGCGGGCGATCGCACTGGTGAGCAATCAATAACCCCCAAAGATAGGGTACAGAAGGATTCCCCTCAACCTGCCGATTTTCTTGGACGATGGGGACAACCAATTTTGCTATGACTCCAAATTGTTGGAGAAAATCAGTCAGACAAGTTTCGAGATCGGCTTCTTCAATATTTTCTATGAGGCGGGTTTTTCCCAGAGAATAAGCCTCATGGTACTCGCTGGGAAACACTTCTGGTGGAAAGGATGTTCCTAAAATGACGGGGTAAGGGGGTAAAACGGCTTCGTTAATGGCGCTGCCCGTTCCGTCTGGCCACAGGCGGTAAATGAGAACGCGATCGGCTTCCAGAAAGCGTTGCACATCTGCTACCGTGGTTTCTAGCACGTGGTCTAAATCCAGGGATTGTCGGATGTGTTGAGCAATTTGATTGACTAACCGTTCGCGATCGGTTTGTTGGCGCAGCACCCCTTCGGCTGTTTGTCGTCGGGCTACTTCCTGTTTGAAGCAGGGGCAAATTACTACCACAACTAAAACGCCGATCGCAACTAGAAAAATGTTACTTAGCATAGAAAATGGTTGGATAATTCCTATGAAAATCAGGATGCCACCAACAGACAACAACAATGCTACAACCATGCTAACCAGTATCAGCCAGATCAAGAGCTTGGATCGAACCTAGTCTGGAAACTACCATATTTAAACCAGTATTGCTTGAGGTTGTGACAAGGCGTATGCAAACTGGCTTTGGCACGATATAGAATGACTTGACGGTGATCGCCCATCCAAATTTTGTCGATCGGCTGAACCGAGATTAATGTTCCTCCTAAAGCCGTAATCGACTCGGTAAATCGCTCAATAGCGCTATAGTCTATAGTTTCAAAGATGTAAAAATTGCCAGAACAAATTAAATGACGGCTGCGAATCCAGCATTGCAACTTTTTTTGGGCTTGTGGTGGCAACATTCTAATATGATTGAGTATCAATACTTCGGACAGTTTTAGGTGCTAATCGAGTACATGAAACCTAGGCTGGATCTATTGTGAACTATTTTTTCCAAGTTTGTTTTTAATGGCAACGCAGAAAAAAAATTAAAAATTGCAGGGCTGGTACTGTCCAACTTACAGAGGCTTTAAACAAACTGTCTTAAGTATTGGAGTATAGAGAATCATGGTCGATCGCAAAAACGTGATGAGGATTTCAAATTAAATTTTCTCCAGCTAGTTTATTAATAGAGTTGGCATTCTCCAGAATTGGGCATCCTCCAATTCTGGAGATGTTTACGGCTCTCAAGATGAGGAAATACCAGTTATCCCAAATTATACAGTAATAACAGTAGGTTGATTGTAGAATATCGACCCAAAGATGTAGATTGTACAATTATTTTGAGAAACTGATATAATCTCAATTTCTATCCAATTGTTGCTAGAAATTTAGAGATAGCTGAATCTAATTAGAGAAGCCAGAAAAACCCTCTAAATATGACTTAAATCCATCTATTAAACTTCTTGTTTTTGTTGGATTTAGAGAATCTCAGTGATGCTGACAATTTTGCCAGAGGTGCGATTGATCCGCTGAATTTGCGGACTCATATTGTCTCCTGCCACAATGTATGTCGTGTTACTGAGGCGCCGAGGTCTGTCGAATTTCGACCCTGTTACCACAATTTTGAACATTTTTTCGGTTGCGACATAAGCGCCTCCTCGACTGGTTGAGGGCTTGATGGCGTTAGCGCTGTTGGTAGCAACGGCGTAGACTAACTGAGATGCTTTGACGGCACTGTCGATTTGGGCGAAACCCCGATCGAGCAGCGACATCCGATTGTAACCTACTTGCTTGGTATTTGCTTCGCTGCTTCTGCCTCGGTAGTAGGGAACAACGTTTTCACCAAAAGCGGTTTGATACTCGTCGCTGTCGATATAGGAGTCAATTTCGGCATCGTAGCCTTGCTCAACACAGCGGATAATGTGTTCAGAAATTTCTGTTTGATCTTGTGGTGCACGACCTAGCAGGTGCAGGAAATTGAGTTCTACAAATCGATAGGGAGCGCACTTTTGAAAATAGCGAGTGCTATAAAAATCAGATTTAGCAACCAATCGGACAAATTCACGCACGGAGATGCTGCGATCGCACAATTGAGATTCCGCAGTTACCAAGCGCTCGCTTTCCATCACGTGGGGATTGCCCAAAACCTGCTTGTAGACGGCGCGAATCACAGCTTGCACCTCATCTACACCGCTGGTTGGCCACAGTTCACATTTTGTCGAATCTGCCATTGCAATTAATCTCCTTTACAGATAATAGTTGGTAGTAGCTGAAATCTTGCACCATTTTCAGCAACAGGCTCTCCGGCCTGTTCCACAAAGAGTGGATTTCTTGTGGAACAGACCGGAGAGCCTGTTCGTAAAATGTTAATTGAGAATGGTTCAATATGTCAGCAATACACGGCTTATATCAATTCCAGTTGTACCGGAATGATTGTTGATTTTTGATAATTGATTGTTGATTGTTGATTGAAGCAAAGCTCCGAATTCTCATTACAAGCCCCGAATAATTCTTCAATCTAAAATCTAAAATCTAAAATCTAAAATCTAAAATTGATCGACTTTCAACTAGACAGGGGTGATACTAGCGATCGTCCCACCTTGTTTGTGAATCCGTTGATAGGTTTCGGATAGCTCGTTAAACGACACCAGGTAAACTTGGTTGCTGCGGCGAAACTTGGAAATCCGATTCACCACATTGGCGCGATAGCCGGTAACTTCAATGCGATAGACTTTTCCGTTTTCATCCGATCCAGCGCCATGACGAGTCCGAGCGCTACCGGATGGATTGCGGAATGTCGATCCGCTGCTGGCTGGAGAAATTACGGCGGTTGGCGTGCCCTGAATTACTAGGGAATTCAAACGCGGACTCTTACCAGCCAGATTTCCCTTCAAGCTGCTGCTACAAGCACCTCGCACCAACTCGAAGGTATGGGTAAACTGCACCATGCTTTGACAAGCTTCGGTTTTGTATCCCCGGATGTAGGGAACAATGTCATCTCCAAAAGTATTCTGGTATTCATCGCTATCGAGATAAGAATCGATCTCAGCCTCAAAGCCCTTGGTATCCAGAATGGTACTTTTGCTCCGCATTTCTTCGAGATCCAGCGGAGGGCGACCAAGTAGATGTCTGAAGTTGAGTTCGATCGCCCGATAGCGAGCACAACTATCGAAAAATCGCGATCGATACAAGTCAGACTTTGCAACCCGACGCACAAACTCCCGTACCGTCAGTTCATCGCGTTTAAACTGCGACTCACAAACGGTGAGGCGTTCGCTCTCCATGACGTAGGCATTTCCCAAAACTTGTCGGTATACTGCCTGAATGATGGTTTCAAGGTCTTCATTGGAGTTACCTGTAACCCGCTCTATTGGTGGGGTTTCATCAAACAGGCTCACTCCCAATCTTGAAGCTGGTCCAAAAGCCATTTAACACTAATCTCCCAAATTAACTATCAAGTGGGTGGGAGAATTGACCCCATCCAAGTGCCGATCCCACCTACAATTACATATAACAAGTAAAGAAATGAGTCAGAAAATGGTAAAGAAATCGGAAAGATTCTCAATAAGTAATAAATCGTGATTTTTGGCAATATTTGTTAAGAAAGCTTTGGCCAATGGTTTCTGAGCTTCCCTTGGGTCAATCGAATAAATTCGGGGGAAGAGAGGATTTTCGATTTTCGATTTGGGATTGATTCCACGGATAAATCACGTGGCGGGTACCACCTGTGAAATTCTTGGTCAAAACTTGTTGACATCTCGATCGCAAATCGGTAAAATTTGGGGCCCAAATGCGAATAAGATGTTGAGGAGCCAGCATGGCGATCGCCCTAGCCCTATTGGTATTAGAGCGCTCTGGTTCGCTAACTCAATCTTGTCTAAAAGTCAATAAGTGGCTTTGTACTTTCCCCCAGCCTCTTGATTATGAGGATTCTCTTGGTTGAAGACGATCTGCGCCTTGCAGAAACGTTGGCAGAAGCCTTGACAGACCAGCGCTATGTTGTTGATATAGTTACCGATGGGGAATCTGGATGGCATCAAGCAAAGATGCTCAACTATGATTTGCTGCTGCTAGATTTGATGTTACCAGAACTTGATGGAATTAGTCTCTGCCATCGATTGCGATCGCACGGCTATACTATGCCTGTCCTGATGATCACAGCCCGTGACACCCTCAGTGATGAAATTAATGGGCTTGATGCTGGGGCTGATGATTATGTAGTCAAACCCGTGGACTTGCAAAAACTATTTGCTCGGATTCGAGCCTTATTGCGTCGAGGTAGTAGCACTTCTGGGCCGATTTTAGAATGGGAAGAAATTCGCCTCAACCCCAGTACCTATGAAGTTAGCTATAGATACACCCCACTCCATCTCACGCCCAAAGAATACGCGCTTCTGGAACTTCTGTTGCGAAATGGTCGCCGTGTTCTCAGTCGAAGTGTCATGATCGAACACGTCTGGTCGTTGGAATCTCCACCAGAAGAAAATACTGTCAAGGTTCACATCAGAGGTTTGCGTCAAAAACTCAAAGCTGCGGGAGCTGCTGAAGATTTAATTGAGACAGTTCACAGTATGGGGTATCGTCTCAAGCAATCAGATTCCAGTACAAATATGATAAAAACCCCTCTGGAATTGAAAACTACACGGTAAAAACATTCACTTAATTGAGGGGGAGACGGGGAGACGGGGGAGAGGGGGAGACAAGGGAGACGGGGAGACGGGGGAGAGGGGGAGACGGGGAGACGGGGAGACGGGGGAGACGGGGGAGACGGGGAGAGGGGAAGAGAATTCTCGATTGTCATCGAAATATAGAATTTAACTGCGGCACGCAACAGCTTAGGATCTCGAATTAAATAATTTACACATATTTGTGGGATGGGCCAGAAGAACAATAAAAATTGTAAGTTATTTAATTCTCATTCCTTGGCAGAGATAAAGGACACGGCAGTGCCGTTTCCCTACGGGGCTCTTACGGTTTACTTCATCAACGTGGACTCTGCTGTAATATCATGTCCGGCCTATTATTAATATGGTAAGGGCCCTTTCAACAACAATACCCGCCAATAATTGACAAGCTCAAAAACCCGCTCTTGCCGGCATATTATTATGGTAAATCGCTCGTCCAGGATATAATAAGCAGAACCCCGACTTCTTTAATAAAAAGTCGGGGATATAATAGCACAAAACAATACTAAAGCTAGGCTTCAGCAGAAACCAATTCGACTTCATCTTCTTTGAAGTGAGCTCGAAATTTTTTGTCAAACTGAACTAGCACCGGCCAATTGGCACTGACAGGTCTGCCGTGCCATTCGTGAACGATCGCCACGATTTCTCCTTCCATACCCTTAATCTCAACTGGTTGACTGCGATTTTCCGGGTGGTGGTAGACAACAACAGAGTTTTTAACGCAAACGCGATCGCCAATTTTCATAGCTAAAAAATTTAGTGTTCTTTCTTCAAAACTCTACAAAGCCTGCAAGTGCAGAACACTTGTTGGCTTTGGGGACAGTCTTTTCATCTTCCCACAGAAGTAGAGCGAATACTCAAAGAAAATTGGCGGTTGTTTGTCGGTACTTCGATTCCGGGAAGCCTGAATGCCGATCGACTCTAGCTCGATCCCCACCGCCCGATCGGCATTTAAACCGATCGGGCGGATTCTGCTGTGCCGGAATTGATCCAGGCTAATCGACCAGCGATCGGCTTAACTGATCCAACCAACACTCAACATCAACGGCGAGAGTTTGACCCAACTCCAGCAACTGCCGGATCGAAGACAACTCCCAGCCACCGTCTGAGCCGACGATATCTAAAGCAACCGGGTCAACCTTATTTTCGCCGTCCGAAGTAGCTTGCCGTTGCAGCCAGCCCAAACACAGAGGCACAATTTGACTGTACAGAGAATCGAAATACAGTTCCTGCGATTTGTCCAAACACAAACCCAGACTCAGCCGATCGCCCACAGCAATCAAACGCTCGATGTACCGGATATCGGCTTCTAACTCCAGAGGCGATCGTTCATCTACGCCCGATCCTGCTTGCAGCAGCGTGTCTAGCGATCGCCAAACCAGCCGTTCCAAAATTTGCTTAACTTCAGGAACCTTCAACCGACTGCGGAGGAGACCGGCTTCAGTGGCGATCGCTTCAATGTCAGCCAGCAGAGGTTCCGCGTCTCCGGTTTCCAGTTCCAGCGCCTTCGCCGCCGTCAAACAGCGGTGTCCCAAAGCCACCTCAGCAGCCACTTGCAACTCAACCGGCACCGGCAACTCATCGCGATGGAAAGCCATCATCACCCCGTAATTTTCCCGATAAACCTGAGTGTAAAGTTGATCCAAGCGAGTCAAATTTTCTTGACTCAGCAACTGGACGATGCGGTGGCGTTCCTCTGCGAACAAATCCCGCAAGCTAAACGACTGATCCCCAAACAACCGCACCATTTCCAGAATCGCGTGGGCCGCCGAAGCTTCTTGCAGAACTCCAAACAACCGCTCTTTGAGCATATTGTAAGACCGGCGGCTGCCAAAAGGCTGAATGCAGCAGTGGAAATCCCAGCCCCCAAGGTGGAATGCAGCAAACACAAACACGTCTGTTTCCCGGGTAATTTCCGAGGTTAACTGCAATTGACCCACAGCCAGAGTCATCGAACCCATGCGCTGAATTTGGAAATCTTGCTGTTCGGCCTGATAGCAGTAAACTCGCTGTTCGCGGGGATATTTGGCAAACAGAGCACTAATCGCGTAGTGGGCGGCGACTTGTTTGAGACTGACTTGGGCTGTTGTCACCAGTTGGCGGTAAACTTCTGCGCCTGTTTTGAAAGAGTCAACGTTGCTGGGTATTAGGGCTAGTCGATCGATAAAATCCTGTTCTAGCTGAACACCAGCAACTTCCCCCGCCAATTCCAGCGCCCTGGCGGCGTAGCGCAAAATTTGCACGCCTTCGGGGCGAGAGACTTCTTCAAAAAACCAGCCGCAGCTAGTGAACATTAACAAAGTGTGGCGCTGCATTTCCAGCAGGCGCAGGGCGTCTACCTGTTCGGCGGCATCCAGTTCGCGAATTTGATGGCGTTGGAGGAAACTGTCAACATTCGCGGGCGATCGATCGCGGATGACATCAATATATTCATCTCTGGCTTTCCAGGGATCGCAAAACAGCTTGCGCCCCGCTTCCTCATAAATCGGAATCAGTCGATCGCGCAGCCAATTCAAAGTATCGCGCAAAGGCTTGCGCCACAGGAGATGCCACCCGCCGCCGCCACCGCACCCACAATCATCTTGCCAGCGATCGACCCCGTGAGAACAACTCCAAGCCGTCACCGGTTTGAGTTCCACTTCCCAAGTGCTGGGATTTTGACCTAAATAATGAGCATAATTCGTCACAGTCCAGCCGCGGCGGGGAAACTCCTCTGTGAAAGCGTAGGCGAGACATTTTTCCGTACTGTTTTTGTGGTGGCCGAAAGTTTCGCCATCTGTGGCCACGGAGATTAATTGAGCCGGTCTGTGGTCTCCCCGCACTGCTTGACCCAAGCGCCCAGCCAAGTGGTGGCTGCTGCTGAGAACGTCATTGAAGCCCATATCCCGCGAGATCGGGCCGTCGTAGAAAAAGATATCGATGTAGGGAGTGTGAGGATTTGGGGCTGAGGACTGCTGGCCGTGTCCGCGAGTAAAGTGGTAAGTGCTCAGGGGCGAAAGTTGGTGGTCAGCCATCAACCGCATTTCCGGCTTCAAATAGCAGCGGTAGGGGCGAGTCGGATCGATTTGGCCGCCGCCGACTTCGTGCCATTCGCCATCTGTTTGTTGCTCTCCTTCTTGGTTTTGCGCGATTAGCGGGCGGCAGCGTTCGGCTTGGGAGGGGGCTAAGACAATAAAACGAATGCCTTCAGCCACCAAAACTTCCAGGGTGGCGTAGTCTACGGCGGTTTCGGCGAGCCACATTCCTTCGGGATGGCGATCGAATCTAGAGCGAAAATCTGCGATCCCCCAGCGAATTTGGGTGTATTTGTCTCGCTCGTTCGCCAGCGGCATGATGATGTGATTGTACACTTGGGCGATCGCGTTGCCGTGACCGTTGAGGCGCTGACAGCTTTTGCGATCGGCTTCCAGAATCCGTTGGTAAACTTCGGGATCGTAGCGTTCCAGCCAGCTCATCAGAGTCGGGCCGATGTTGAAGCTGAGATATTCGTAGTTGTTGACGATCCCGGCGACTTCACCGCGATCGTTGAGTATGCGCGCAAAGGCGTTCGGGCGGTAGCACTCGTTGTCAATGCGTTCGTTCCAGTCGTGGAAGGGAGAGGCGCTCCCTTGGCGCTCGATCGCGTCTAGGTAAGGGTTTTCTCGGGGGGGTTGGTAAAAGTGACCGTGAATCGTCACGCACACTCCAGTTGCAGTTGCGGCGGTGCTTTGGGTTGCAGTCGTTACGGTTGGTGCAGACACAGAGAGCACGTTGGACTGAGTTTTAGAAATCGAAACCATGCGATCGAATCCTCAAGTAGTTAAAGACATGAAAACCAGCCTAATCAGTAAGTTAAACCTTACGCAGCAGGCGTTTGGGCTAGGCATCTGTAGGTGCTAAATTTTGGCAGATAATTTTTGATTCATTTGTAGTATTTCGAGCAAAGCATTCGTTGCAATATACCAACCGTCGATCCCTGAGTTTTTCTGCCAATGCTTTGCTGTTGAAAGAGTTATAAAAGTTAGCTGTTGCTGCTTTGTGGCACTTTCGACCCATTTCAGGTTAGTGCGTGCAGGGCTGCTCGTTGAGAGTTTATATTTACATTGCTGCATCTTAAAGTCTTATTCATTAAATGGCAAGTTTTCCCCGGAAAAATTTAATCTTTGGCGATCGATCGATGGTGGTTGTGCTGTTGAAAGTTAACAATAGGGTGAAACCCCTCAGCAGCCCTAATTTTTGCTGAGGGGGTCTGTTGCACGGCATTGCTGCGTTGTGTCAATCCAAAATCTTTTGTTGAGTTTTCTTTGTGAAATGTTCCCTTTACCGACACCAGTAACTTATCGAAGCCAACAGATAGCCTTGATGCGATCGGGTGCGTGGGGATTTTCATGTCGGGAGCATCTCAGTTTTGCATTTAATAGTGCGAGCACTTCAAGAGCTCGCGTATCGTATAATACGCGAGCTCTTGAAGTGCTCGCACTATATGAAAAAAATGCTTTTTACACAAATGAGATGCTCCCTTCATGTCTCACCTCTACTTGAGGCAGACTGCTGAAACAGCCTCGATACAATACCCTTCAAAATGTGCGGAATCAACTTCGGCCCCGGCAGAAAAACAATCCCTAGCTGCTGCATCAATCCCAGCGCATCGCCTTCCAATGCTCCACAATTTTCCCGTCTTCTAGACGAATGCTCCACAATTTTCCCGTCTTCTAGACGGTCGATGTGCATAATTGACAGCTTGATTTGTTTACCAGTCGGCGGCAGACTCTGAAACTCTCCCAGATGCGTCGCCGTAAATATCCCACAAGTGACAACTTTATCTCCTGCGACAATCACTTCATCAAAGACGTGTTCCCCATTGGCAAAGGCAAGATAAAACGCCATCCCCAATCGCTTGAAACCTTCACTATCTAAAAGCTCAGGAATACCAGCCAGATGAGCGGAAAAATTTGGAGCAAGCAGCTTTAAAGCTCGATCCATCTGGCGATCGTCAAATGCCTTGTAGAAATCCAGAACCGTAGCTTTATTTTGTTCGGTTAACATTGACAGCTTCGTTTTGACCAAAATTGTAACCGATCGATCGCGCACACAGATCCAATTCCAGCTAAACGATCGATCGCACCAGGCCGCCTTCCACTCGCAAAGCAGCCCCGTTAATAGCAGACGCTACCGGACTGGCAACAAACGCCACCAGTGCAGCCACCTCCGAAGTCTCAGCAAAACGCTGGATCGGCGACGAAGGGCGAATCTTTTCAAAGAACTCTTTTTCCACCTGTTATGAGTATTGGCTTGTCTTCGATTTTATCTCAGAGAGCCAAGTGCTACTAATTAATATTGGGACTCACAATGAAGTTTACTAGCAGTTCCTAAGAATGTAGTTTACAGGTGGGTAAATATCGCACAACAACTCTCCCTTAGCGCCAATCATCCAATACAAAAACCTCTGGTCGATTGTAACCTGGATCGTTGGGCCTGTGCATTACTAAACCTGTACTTTCAGTGCGAAAATGGCGATCGACCATTCTGGTATAGGCGGCATCATGGCTCGTATTCACTCCAGCCCTGAGACGCAACATTTTTTGACTCGCCCCAAACGCTTCACAGACATCGAGCAACCGTTCAAACAGTTCGCCTGCTTGCACTCCCAGCCGCACAGCTCCAAATTTGACGTAACATACATCAGAACCAGCTTCGCTACCCGCACCACAATGACAAACAGCAAATCCTGCCAAACCTTTGTCATCCCACAGTAAAACCGTATCGCCCAAGTTTTGAGCCTCAACTGCCAAAATCTCGCGCGATAAGTCCAGCCCTGGATAAATAGCATCTGTCAGTTGGTAACATTCTTTGAGAAAGTGCGATCGCTCCTGCGGATTTAGTTCAGAATATTTTGTTACTGGTAAGTCCAACTCAACCGACTCAATGGGTTTTACCATGATAAATGTCAAAAAACGCGGGTAAAACCCGAATTTTTGATACAGCGCGTGGTGTTTTGGGCTGTTCGGAAAAGTAAATAAACCCGCCTGTCCTGTCTCCCATTCCGAGAATTTGTCGATCGCACATTCAATCAAAAGTTTAGCAACACCTCGACCCCAGAAGTCAGGATGAACGCTCAGCGGCCCCAAAAAACCGACACTCCCCCAACAAATAGCTATATTCGAGCCAACTAGCTGCCCATCAACCTCGGCGGCAAAAGCTGCTGTCGGATCGATTTGCGATCGGGTTTGAACATAGTTCGCATCAGCACAAAAATCTGTGGGTTCAGGCAATCCAATAAAAGTACCAAACGCTAGTCTAAAAATATGTTCAGCCGTCGATAACTCATTTTCTTGAAGCAGTCGAATAGAGATGTTCATTGCGATAGCTACTCGTTAAAAATATAAAAATTACCAACAATTAATATCTCCGAATTATTTGACAATTCGGAGATACTTGCCGCACGAGTGGCGTAATTAATTTTAGTTGTCTGCTGGCGACGGTCAAAATTTACGCGATCGCCTCAGCGGGTGCAGCTACAAAGTTTTTCAGCACATCCGGCTGTTGAGTGAATGCCAAATATTTGGCAGTCATTTCTGGTGTCAGGAACTCTAACATCAAATGGTTTTCCACCCAGAACTCAATCACATCAAAGAAAGATTCGCGATCGCAGCGCACGACTCGCCAACCTTCGCGCACTCCAATCTGTTCAATTTCGGTTTGACTGGTAGGGACGGACACGGCGGCATGAGTAGCTGTAAATTGAGACGCCTGAGGATTGTGCATGAAACCGCACCCATCCTGCCCGGAACCTGGACTGATTTCCACTCCCAAAGGCAAGACTTCAATGGCTGTACCGTGTTCATCCATCGCGACGACCATGTAGCTGTTTGGATGAACTTGAAAGGGCACTGCTTGACCTTTGAGGATTTCTGCCAGGACTTGGGCGACGTGCTGGGGGTTTTGAGCGGAAACGGAAATATGATGGATCATAAAACCTCTCTTGAGATCTGTACTTGTGGACTAAATCGGAGTGTAATGACGCTGCCCTGAAAGCGACTTTGGGGATACAAAAAACTGTGTAGAGTTGTCAGGTGCACATCCTGATGGACTACTACCAACATAGGAAGGCTCGCCCCTCTCCATCTTTTAGATTCTTGCGATTTTTTATAGATTCTTGCGGTGTTCGAGAATCATTTTTGGCGTGACACCCAACAATCGCTTGATGTGAACGTTCAAATGCGCTTGATTGGCAAATCCAACTTGTTGGGCAATTTCCGCGATCGACTCTTTTCCAGCTAGCAGCAAAATTTTTGCTCGTTCCACCCGACATCGAATCACAAATTGATGGGGCGTAAATCCAGTGGATTGCTTAAACAAGCGCGTAAAGTAGTGCGGACTCAGATGGGCGATCGCAGCTAAGTCTGCTAGTCCCAACTCCCCACCGAGATTTGCTTCAATATACTCAATAACTTGACGCAGTATAGACCGAGGCAATCCATCCGTGTAGCTTTTAAATTCTAGTTTCCGTTTACCGTACTTTTGCAGTAGATGTACCGACAGCATTGCCGCTGCGATTTCTGCATACAAGCGACTGCCAGCAGGATCTTGTTCGAGAACAGATTTAAGCGACAAACCAAGTTGATACACCAAAGGATCTGGCGTAGAAAAATGGGGCAATAGTTCGGTCTGAGTGAAATAGGCTGCATTGTCGATCGCACTGGAAACCAAAGAAGTATCTAGCCCAATGACAATCATCTCTCCTTCAGTGAACCAGCGAACGCTATGACCAATATTTGCAGGAACAACTACAATATCTCCAACATTGGTTGACTCGCTGTTAGAAATACCATCGATCGTGCGTTCTGAGACATTGGAACTTGTAAAGATACCAACGCCATCTAGCGGAATCGAAACTTCGGGGAGTTCGTAGGCAGATTGTTGCATGGCAATCACTGAGATTCCCTCCCACTGCGTTGCAAAACTGGTCAAGTGCGGTGGACGGGGAAACAGACTCACATACTCGCGGGGCGATCGAGCAATTGACGGTTGATGCTGCTGCATGGCACATTTACCGTTCAGGACTATTCCAATTATATGCGACTGCTGTCCCGGCGCCTTTCGTCCGCCCTCACCGTGCCGTGCAAGTGCCGTTCAGCCCCTGCACAGCCTATTTTCAGCCAACTTTCTCCACCGTAAATCTAATTTCTTGCCCGTAGGATAGTTCCAGAGTATGACCGTCCGGGTCTCGCAAAAAGGCCCAATAGCCGATCGGATATCCAGAATCTTTTGGTTCATCAACCAGCACACCTTCTTGACGTGCACTATCGCAGAGAGAATCCATATATTCCCTACTCTTGCAACCAACCCCAAGGTGTGCCAGCGGAGACAAAACTGGATGTACAGAGTTTGTCTGAATCAGCACAATTACAAAAGGACGAGTGCCATCAGAAAGCCATACAACAGCAACACCTGCTGCTGCATCAATCCGGCGGTGAACGACCTGCATCCCAGCATACTTCGAGTAGAATTCAATACTTTTCTCAACATCGGAAACTGGGAGTGCGATGTGAGTGAAACCGATATCAATCATTTGTGATGTTCCTCCATGCTTTAGACTTAAAACTTTATAAATACTCCGGGACGCAGGAGAGGTTAGAAACCGGGTTTTTTTACAAAAACTTTTCGCTGTAGCCCTCAGATTAGGTGAAAAACCAGGTTTCTTTAGTTTTAATACGTAAGTCATGACAAAATGACTTCATAATGTTCGACTGTTGGAAATGGGTCGTAAAAATGATGCAATAAGGAACGCCACATTTGATAATCTGGCGATTCTCGAAATCCAACGGTATGGTCTTCCAAACTTTGCCACCGCACCAGCAAAATATAACGATTTGTGTTTTCTATGCAGCGTTGCAGCTCGTGCGAGATATACCCCGGCATAGAAGATATAATAGCTGAAGCTGTTTTGAAAGCAATTTCAAAGTCAGCAGCCATATTAGGTTTAATGTCAAGAATTGCAACTTCTAATATCATAGATTTAATCAGATGCTCTCCACTTGGCAGCCTTCATATCCATTGCTTTAATAAATCCAGCTTTTCCGTCCATGTACGCCTGAATATTATCATAGTATTTATTTGCGAGTTCTTGTTTGAGCTCGCTGTATTGCTGTGCATCTTCAGGATGGGAAATCATATAATCTCGAAACCTTAAGTGACGCCCTATCTGTGGTGAGTTCACTTCAAACGTGTGAATGTGGTGCGTTCTAATCCCTGCCTCATTCCCCTTGCGAAAAAAACGACGACCCGATATCCCAAACTCACCCATTGCTTGATAACCTAATGCCTCAAGTGCTGAGTTTTGTGTATCCACTTTGATAATATCTTTGACCACAACTAGCATATCGATAATTGGCTTTGCATGAATTTGTGAAATTGCTGTGCTACCAATATGATGTATAGCGATCGCATTTTCGGTAAGTGCAAGTGCAATCTGTTTTGACTCAGCCTCAAAAACATCTCGCCAACTTGGATCGTGCGGGACGACTTCTACTTTGATAAAATCTAGTTTTCTTGACATGATTGATAATTATTTGCTCCTGTTGTTATTATCTAAGGTGAAGTAGACCGAAATTTTTCCTGAATAGCAGCATTTTCTATCTGGTTCCGAAATATATCGAGCATTCCGATAACTTCTCTGTGTAGCTCTAGATATTCATCCCTATCAAACACCGAATAATTTCCGTGTGCAATTTCGTTCCTTGTCTTCAAAAGCTTGGTGTCAATTAATACCGACTTAGTAGAGTAGATTGAAAAGTCTATTCCCAGAATATAAGTTATTTCCTTTAAAATTTCAGAAGATAGATTCGATGCAGTAGATATTACATCTTTAGGTAGGAGACATCTCTGATTCAATTCAGAAAGGAAAAAGTCACAAACAGGTATATACAATGATGGTTTATTTGTCTCTTTTGCCTCCTTAAGTTTTTCTTTCATAGCCAAAGCTAAAAAATTACTAGAAAGCTCCTGGTAGCTAAGCTTTTTTGAGATTATATATTCTAGATAAGAGTTTGCTGCTAACTTAACAAAACCTTCCCAATGGGAATACAGAATACATACTCCACCTCGAATTAATGCTTTATGTCTTTGGTCAGAAACATTTTTCGCTTCTATCAAAGATTTCATTTCTGAAAGTTCTTTCTTTCGCCAAGCAAGATCGGTAGCCAATTTATCACTTAATTGTTCCGCTGTTCGGATGCTCATAAAGGTGAAAATACCTTTCTACCAAGCGGAATCAGATAAGGTAAGCGTCTTGCTGCATTCATTCCAGCTCCCGACCATTGTTTATAAATTTGATTTGACCAAAGAGTTTTTATACGATTAGATATTTGGTCTATTTCAATTGGATTTTGATAGTTGTATCCAATTCCTAGTGCTACCACCTCATATAAAGATAATAGAAAGCCTCCGAGGAATTTATCCTGATCCGATTTATATCGCTTGAAGCTATCATCTCCCATAGCTCGATCGAGAATATTGAATGTTACATCGAACGCTTTCTCTATATGGCTGAAATCCAAATCTTTTTTAACAGCCATTTCACGCATTCTAGCAGTTAGGAACTCACTCACGTCACCACCCAACTTTTTAAGACTTTCATCATCTTGGTCGAAGAGAAGAATAAAACGCAATACTAATTCCATATCATACTGTTCTTCATAGAGTCGATCGCTCAAAGCAATGCAGCTTTTAAATGACTCGCGATCTGCCAGTGAACGCATCAAATCATACAAATTTTTATTCAACATTAAAAGAATGCAATTTCTTACTTCTTGTGGCGTGGCAATTGATCCTCCTGTATTTAGCCGCTGAAATAATTCATATTTAATCATTTCATCGCTTTCTTTTTCAACAATATTGACGGATATTTTGGCTCGCTTAATCAATAAACGTTGTACCTGACTAAAAGAGTTCTCTTTGTCGTCTGGGTCGTCCCATTTTTTGCCTTTCAAGGAAGGTAAGTATGTAGTTTCTTGTAAAGCGAAAAAAGATGTTTCTTGCTCTGGATTTTCAGGCTTCAAAAGACCGACAAATTCATAGATGGTTGAGAGTCTCTGCAAACCATCGATCACATCCCAAATCCCATCATCTCTTTGACTAACAAAAATCGGAGGAATCGGGATGCCTAAAAGAATTGATTCTATAAAAGTTGATTTTTGATAATCAGACCACCGAAAAAACCTTTGAAAATCTGGGTGAATATCGATTTCCTTATTTTCATAAAGACTGATCCACTCGCCAATAGACATTGAGTAGCTATCTGTCCGAATTTCTTGCCTTGTTTTGTCAATCTCTTCTTGTAGAGGCATGGCTGAAGCATTCCTAAGTATTATTATGTATAGCTATCCTTGCAGGGCAATACTTAGACATTATATCACTAGGCGAACATTTGAAGAAAGGAGGCCCAGAAATAGTCAACTTTGTTGTCAAGACCATGCGAAATCAGACCTGCTGAAGTTTCCAGGTATTTTCTACTGTAGTTTAGACTAAAAAATGAGTACAGCTAAAAGTAGCCACCTTTGAATCTCAGGCAAGCTGTTGCTTAAAAACTCAAGAGGGAGAAGATTAAATAGCTAATCTTGAAGACTTTTTGCGCCGAGAAACCCGTTTTTTGACAGTGGGATAGCACGGTGCCTTGGTACGTACCTTTCCTTTTTCCCAGCCAGGGGATTTTCCCCTATGTTTAGGGATTTTTGTAGGAGTCCCAATGTCAACTAAAAGCGAAAACATTGATTGAGCAACACGTCCAGGAGTTAAACTGATATTACCAGATTGCCAAGGTAAGACATTCTCAACCACTAAATCCCTAGCTAACCAGAGTTGCCAACTCATCAATGGCATTAAATCACTCCAACGCTCGGATTGTAGTTCTCAGATTAGGCAATGTCCAATGCAATCGTTGCTTGGCAAACCGATACCAATGATCCACTCCAAAACGTCGTAAATATTTGAACCAGACTGTTTCTAGAGGTAGAGTTCGTTCTCCCACCCAAGCCAACCATAAGGGTGGAAATGGCTGACCATTTGACATAGGCTTCATTCTTTCGACTAGGATTAAATTGACTTTTTGTCCAGGGGCGCGATAAAAATGTAAGTCAATCCATTGTCTGACGCGGACTTTTCCCAAATCTGGATGTTCGTCAATTTCAATCGCAGTATCCGCTTGAAGCCATGTGTTTGGGTCGTTGAGTCTCATTTTTTGCCCATGTTTCCGTGGTCTACCGCGACCACTATAGGCCGGTGGTGCTGACCACTCTTCAGGCATTCTTTCGGACTCTCATTAAACAATCAGCTTGAATGGAAGCTTGCGTTAGCGCCAGTACCCAACTTTGGGAAGCTGCTTGAAGTATGGGTGAAGACCCACTACTTATTCTTTCATGTAGCAGGGGTAATGCCCAACTTCCGATCGCTTCAGGTATCCACGCAATTGTACTGTATCCCTGTCCAACAATGGAGCCCCTCTGATATTCATGGGTTCTGTCTTTTAATGTTTTGGCATCTGGTCTCCCCCATGCAGTGTGGTCGATTGCTACTAATATGTGTTCTGTTGGGGGTGCTTTTTCCTGTAATTGCTCCAGATACAGCATCATCAGTTTTTTCCGGTCTGGTCTACAGTCTTGTAAGGCTTCATAGATGCGCTTGCCATTGACGAAGAGAATAATGGATTGAGCGAAAATTCCGCTAAACACGACGCATTTTTTGTGGTCATCACTGAATCCATCAGCTCGAATGTGGCATCCTTGGCTTTGGATAGGTTTTATTTTTCACCCTCATTCTCTCCCAGCGCGGTGGCTCTAGTTCTTCTTTTGCCACCGTTCTCATCTTTGGTTAGTCTAAACTACAGTTACTGAGTTACCGGCTGCACAGAAAGGTCTTAAACATACGGACAACGGGGAGAAACTGATTGTTTGGGAGCGGAATTTCAAATTGCTCGATCGCCCGATAGCCAAATTTTGTGTAAAATGGCTCTCCCGCCAGCGTTGCGATCGTCTCCACATCCAGGGCTATTTCGTTCTAGACAGTAGACAGGGTTTAGGTTTAGAGTTTAGAAGTCGGATTCACCCTAACTTATGATTTATGAGTTCCCTAGCAATTG